>DAOVUU010000103.1 GCA_030632405.1 Desulfobulbaceae bacterium
AATCAAGCCGACAGTTTGAAACTCTTTATGTGATGGAAATGATGAAGGCTATGCGTAAGTCGATTCCTGAAGGCGGACTGTTTGAAAAAAGCATGTCCACTGAGATATTTCAGGAAATGATAGATATGGAAACCGCCAAATCAGCTACCCGTGGTCCTGGACTCGGTTTAGCCACCGCCATCTATAACCAGATGGCCCCTCTCATTGAAAATAAAAAATAGTTTTATTATTTTCTGTTCCGCCAGTTCTTCTCCCCTGTTTTTTTCTAAAGATTCTCCTCTGCACCACCGATAATAAGAGTAACAGTAGATCGGATAAAGCCCCAACAGTGCATGGACGCGCTGAAAAATCCGCAGGGAGGCACAAAAAAAATGATAGAAAGTACTCTTTCCACAACATCCTTACCACTAGAGAATTACAGGAAAAATCAACTGAACAGTATCGCTGCAACGTATCATGCAGATATTACGATCGAAGAAAATTTCCGCTTGGAAACTGATAAAGTAACCCTCTCCTACAGAAGTGAATCTCTGGTTACCTACAACAGTTCCCTGGCATTTGAAGAAACACAGGGTGACGGTTTTGATCTCCTGAGAGGACTGGTACTGAATATTTTAAAAGATCAGGGTATCGGTTACCAGGTTCCAACTGGTGAAGAGGAGATTGACCTCAGTGAAATTTCGCAGACTGAAGCCCAGTCACTCATTGCTGATGACGGCTATTTTGGGGTTGAACAGACCTCCAGTCGTATAGTAGACTTCGCAACAGCTCTTGCAGGAAATGATCCCTCAAGACTTGAAGCTATCGAACAGGGTGTGGAACAGGGATTTCAGGAAGCACTTGATGCTTTTGGCGGCTGGCTTCCGGATATATCCTACGACACCTACGATGCAGTTATGGAAAAACTCGATATCTGGGCTGGTATTACCCACAGCTCTGAAGCATAAACCCAGGTGATGTTATGAGCGTTGAATTTTTTGGTGTCGGAGGCCCCGGCCAGATAGGAAACCTGAAAAAGAGTCAAAATGCGCAGGTAGACAAGGCAACCAAAACAACTGGTGAAGACAAAGTGCAATTTTCTTCAGTTCTTCAGGATGTTCATAAAGCCCAGAACAGTGGCAAAACCGAAAATTCTGAAAGGACTGAACGGATTCAGGAAATCAAAGCTCAGATAGCAGACGGTTCCTATGAACCTGATCTGAAGAAAGTTTCCGCTTCGCTCCTGCAGTTCCTCGTAGAGGGCAGATAAAATGGGTACCGGTACCACACATCAGTATCTTGTGCGATTGCACGATCTCATACTCGAAGAGAGAGAATGTGCTAAAAATCTTGATATAAAAGGTATGAGTACAGCAATGGCTGAAAAAGCTGAACTCGTTCAGGTTCTTGCCCATGTCAAACTTATCGGCGAAGAGGATAAATCAATCGCCTCCCGGATTCGACAGGAGAATCGGCGTAACGCTTTCCTTTTCAAATCTACTCTTGGCTGGATCAGGGAAACAATGGAGTTCTTCGGTCAAAAAACCGTCACCTCCACATATTCCCCAAACGCCTATACCGTAACTTCACAGGTAAATGGCAGACTTCTTTCAGGAAAAATCTGATATGGGTGGTCTTCTTAACGCAATTAACGTTGGCAAACAAGCTCTTGAAGTCAACCAGAAATCCATAGAGATTATTGGAAATAACATCTCCAATCTCAATACCGAAGGCTACTCCAGGCAGGAACCGGTTCTTGAACCCTATCCCGCCATGAATTTTGGAGGTTTTTTTATTGGCCAGGGTGTGAAAATTGCCGATGTCAGCAGGGAGCATGACGTTTTTATAGATCAGCAGATTAAAGAAAAGGCCACAGATTTCGGCATGCAGGACGCAATGACCATGCCCCTTTCCGAGCTTGAACGCATCTTTAATATCAGTGACACCAATCTTGCATCAGACATAAGTAGTTTCTTTGATTCTATGCATGAGCTTTCTGCAAATCCCAGCGACCCTGTTCAACGCAATAATGTCATCCTTCAGGGCCAGTTTCTTGCAACTAATTTCAACAATGCTGTCAATGAACTGAATTTCATTAAAGGCAATATCAACGATACCCTCGTCTCCAAAATTGATACAATCAATCTTCAATTAAATGAAATTGCCGACCTTAACGAACGAATCCACAGCATCGAAGTTCAGGGTCAATCTGCCAACAGTGACAGAGACCGGAGAGACACTATCGCCAAGTCCCTTGCAACAACTCTGGGTGCTCAATCCTACGAAGATTCCAGAGGGATGTTGTCTCTGCAGCTTCCTGGCGGCCTTCCACTGGTCCAGGCTGATATGGCCATGTCGATCAGCTCTGTGGTTGTCGGTTCATCTCTTGAAATTCAGCTTCATGCAGGTGGAGTCACCAGGCAGCTCGGGGTGAACAATGTCGGCGGCGAATTTAAGGGACTTCTCGAGATTCGCGATAATTTTATTCCTGAACTGAACGCCGATCTCGATCAGCTTGCCTATGAGCTCAGTGTCCAGGTGAATCTTCAGCATCAGGCTGGGGGAGGCCTCGATTCAAGCACAGGAAATATCTTTTTTAATATTCCACCAAATTATATAGCTTCACCACCGGGTCCGCCGCCAACTGCTGCAGAGTACGACGGGGCCGCCAGAAATATGGGCGTTGCTCTTACCGACCCGATGAAACTCGCCGCTGCAGCTGCCCCGGACCCAGGTCCACCGGCCGGTACCGTAGCCCCGGGTGACAATAGAAACGCCCTTATTCTTTCAAACATTGGTGATAATTATCTGATTAACGGAAACGATAATTTCAATTCCCTGTTCAGCAAAATTGTTGCAAAGGTCGGGGTCGAAAGCAACCAGAATCAGCTCTCTTTCAGGGGATCACAGGACGCACTCGTTCAACTGGAAAACTTCAGAGACGGCCTGGTAGGGGTTTCACTTGAAGAGGAGATGATCAACCTGATTCAATATCAGCGAGGTTTTGAATCCTCTGCAAAATTCCTTTCAACTATCGATGAAATGATGGGTACTATTATTGGCCTTAGAAAATAATCACATCGCAGCAGGTACACCATGAAAGTCACTGAAAACACAACTTACCGCTTAATGCAGACCAACTTGGACAGGATCTCCAACGAGTTGCTCGAATTACGGGAACAGGGAGCAACAGGTGTCAAGCTGAACAAACCATCTGATGACCCAGGTGCAATCCGTCCAGTACTCAGCGCCAGAGCCCAGCTGCAGCAAAATGATCGCCATCTTGAGATTATGGGGCATGCCGGCGATAAAATGGCTTCAACCGACAGTTATATGGAATCGGTTGAAAATGTACTGGTGCGGGTTAAAGAGATTGCAATTAATTCAATAAACAGCTCTATGAGTCAATCTGATCTTGCAAACCTTGCAAATGAGGTTGCCGAACTGAAAGAGCAGCTGCTCTACTCTGCAAATGCTACAATTGACGGCAAATATATTTTTGCGGGTTTTGAACAGAACACAGTACCATTCACCGAAAACCCGGCCTATGATCCTGCCCTCTATAATATTAGTGACAGTACAACCTGGCCTTACCTCTATAACGGTGATCATAACAGAACACAGCTCGAAATCACTCCCGGCGAATTCATGGATATAAATCTTACCGGCAATGAACTTTTTATGGGCATTTCCAACGAGGTAGCTGCCACCGGATCTACCGATCCCTTTCAGGGCGGAACGGTCGGAGGCATTGATATCTTTACAGTCCTTACCCGCACAGAAGAAGCTATCCGTGCGGGAAATATTGACGATCCCAGTGGTCCGGGAGGATCCATACAGACCCAGTTGAACAATCTTGAGATAGCAGCTGATCAGAACAGAAACCTCAGGAGTACTCTTGGCTCAAAGGCTCGACGGGTAGACGCAGCTATAGTGCACCAGCAGGATGCTGCCATAGATCTGCAGAAAATCTTATCACGGTACCAGGATGCAGATATGATTCAAGTCTTTAACGATATAGTCAAACAGGAGACCGCATTTAAAGCTGCCCTCAATGTCAGCAGCAGGGTCTCCAGCATCTCTATTCTTGATTATTTTTAGTATAGCGTATGGCAAAAAACTGAACTCTCACCACAGAACTGTTTTCTCTGTGCTCTCTGTGTCCTCTGTGGTAGAATGAGTCCCTCGGAAAGGGTCAAGTCTCTTTTTATAATTGATGGTTTCGTAAAAAGTCTGCGGCTCCGTCATTCCCGCGAAGGCGGGAATCCAGAATCTATTGAAATGACTGGATTCCCGCCTTCGCGGGAATGACGAAGAAGGAGTAAGGTAGAGTTATTACGATGCCATCATAATTGACTAATCAGTTTTAATTACAGCCTCTGACATCTCAATTTCCAGCAGGCTGACAATTTGCGGAGTTAATAATGCTGGTCTTAACCAGAAAACCCGGTGAAGGCATACTTATCGGGGACGATATCAGTATCAAGATAATCGAGATAAAAGGCGGAGCCATTCGTATCGGAATTGATGCACCAAAGGGTAAAAAAATATATCGGCAGGAAGTTTATGATCGCATTGTAGAAGAAAACCGAAATGCCGCTCAATGGGACTTAATCGATCTCGATTCCCTGAGTGTAAACCTTTCTAACGGGAAAAATGAAAAATGAAAAAATTAGAAACCCGATTTGGAGAGATTGATTATGATCCAGCCAATCTCCTTCACTTCCCTGCCGGCATGATCGGTTTCCCGACCCTGCATGATTTTGTGGTGATGCCTAATAAAAAGCAGGGTCCTCTTTTCTGGATTCAGTCAGTTGATGACCCGCAAATTGCCTTTGTCCTGACTGATCCAACAAATTTTTTTCTTGACTATGGAATAATTCCCGATAAATCTGAAAGAGCTTATCTCCATATCAACGCTGAAGAGAAGTGCTTTATCCTCTCAGTAGTTACCGTCCCACCTGACCAGAATATTACCGTCAATCTGGCCGCACCTATAATTTTCGCATCATCTTCCAACAGGGCTATCCAGGTTATCCTGGAAGATTCATCATTCAAATCCAAAACTCCTCTGCCAAAAGCATAGCCGCAACTCAGATTGCGAGATATTTTTTACATTATCATAGTAACATCTCGAGGAGAATTTTATGGAAGTGAGAGAATTATAACGCGGCAAACATGAAGGTTAAGATATTTTTTCGATTATTCTACCCTGAGAATTAAATTGGCACCGGTGCACTGTGCCACTGAGTCGTTATTATAAGATATTGGTTAACTGGATATTGCCAGGCTGCTACGGGTTTCCTGTTGATTATTTATTGATGCAGATGCAGCCACACCCATCTCTTTTCTGCTGATAGTCACTGCCTCACCCCACGTCTCACGTAAATCCATCAGCAGTTTTTCAACATTTCTTAATTTTTCCACATCATTCTGCAGATTCGCGCTAATCAGTTCACGCAACATGAATTCGTATAGTGCATCAAGATCCTCAGCAATATGTCCACCGATCTCACGGTCAAGTGAATTAGAAAACTCAGAAATGATAGCCATAGTTTTTGAGATACCAGAACTCTTGAGTTCAGGCTGGTTTTCTTCTATTCCGGCAATAGCCCGCCTGGTAAACCGAATTGCCCCGTCGTACAACATCAGGAGAATCTGTTCAGGAGAAGCGGTATGGACCTGGTTCTGCTGGTACTGGTTCATATTATATGTATTCATTATTTATTATTCCCACTGCTGAGGTTTGAGAGCATGTCCATCTGTTGGGTCAGGTAGTCGCCCTGAGCGTTCAGGCTACTGATCAGAAGTTCCATGGCGTTGAACTCGGCCCGGATACGCTCTTCTATTTTGGCAATAAGTGGTTCTTTCTGTGAAATTTGATTATCAAGCCGCCTTACCGCATCATCATATCGGTCCTGTTTTGCAGCATACATTCCATCTGCTGCTGATGTGATGCCAACCAGATAAGAATTGAATTTTTTCATCACGCCATCAACAGAATCTTCACCGGCCAGCAGTTTCACAACATCTTCAAACTTTGATTCCAGCGCTGAATCCATTTTAGCATTATTTTGCAGCAGGGTACCGTCCATCTGTGTTGTAATACCGATTTCGGCGAGAATCTGCAGCGATCCGCTACTGCCAACTGCATCCGACAACATCGATTGCATGCTTCTTTTGATGCTATTTATAGTCGCATCGCCTCTCAGATATTCACTCAGAGATTCTTCTTCGTCTGTATCACCATCCGATGCTGCTTCTGAAGTTTCAGCAATTTCTCTATACCCTGAACTAATCCACTCCATAATCGAGTTATAACTCGTTACAAAAGTTGAGAGTTTTTCTTTCAGACTCTCAGGATCCGATTCAACATTCAAGGTGCTGGTTGCATACACAGCCGGAGTCTCACCTACGGCCGGGGTAATTATTTCGCTTTCTTTATTAAGGTTTATGGTAACACCTGCAATCACACCGGAAAGAGTATTTGTGTTGCTCACAACCTCAATTCCATCAATATAGGCTATTGCCTGTTGTGCACTTCGAACCTCAGTGGTCGCAAAAGCGATTGGATTACTGTCTTCGTCAGTGAGGTTGGGGGTGATGATAAAACTTGTGGAGGCATCTTTCCCAGTAAAGACTAAATGATAATTATTTGATTCATTGCCATCGTTAATAATCGAAGCAGAAACTCCGGTCTCTTCAGATATTGCATTAATCGAATCCTTCAAGCCCTGAAGAGAGTTATTGCTGCTGTCGACAGTGATAACCTGACCGCCAATGGAGAAGGTACCCGTCCCGAAAACACTGTCACTTTCTGAGCTGAATCCGTCGGTGACATTCTTCTGCACCTGGGCGAGCTGTGCCACGGCAATGTCATAACTACCGGTAGCAGCACCACTTGAAGAGCCGGTAACCGATTCTTCTGAGCTCATCCGTACACGTGTAGTTCGGACCTCACTGGTAATATTAAGGCTACCGGCGGCTTTGCGGAGAGCTTCTAATTTCTCATCAAACTGCTCATATGCCTTAAGGCGTAGAGTTTCATAATCCTTTTCGGCCTCAAGCCTATCAAGGGGTCTACGCTCGATTGCCATGAGGCCGGCAACGATCTCTTCTGTGGGCAGACCTGTGGCGAGGCCACCAAAACTTATCTCTGCCATAACGTACTCCTCAGCTTTTATGGAGCTCTAACTAGCAATAATGCATTGATATAGTAACTTAACTGGTAGTATCAACAAGGATTCCACGAAGTTCAGTCAAACTGGCTATCACGCCTAGAATTTCTTCTGCGGGAATCTGTCTGATAACTTCATCCGTCTCGATATCCACTACCTTGACAACCAGTTGATTAAATTCCTGGTTATTTTCAAAACGAACACTATAGAGACCATTTTCTGTAAGAGATTTTATCTGACCTAGGATTTCTTCTGGTTGTACACCTTTCGTATTTGATGTACCACTTTCCAAAAGATCCGACTGTTCTTTCTCGATTGGGCGCCCACCGAGATCTACACTTTCAGCAGCTTTTGGCAGCTGCTGCGTTGTTGTTCCAGTACTGGTAAATGCTTCAACTTGCATGTTATCCTCCTACCTGATCGTCCTGTTTGAAGACGGATTTAAGAATAATGCTGGGGGCTGAAACTTCCAACCCCCAGGTTAAATGAAATGATTAGGCTAAGAGAGACAGGGCAAGTTGCGGCATCTGGTTGGCCTGTGCAAGAATTGAAACACCGGCCTGCTGCAGAATGTTACTCCTGGTCATAGCCGAGGTTTCCATTGCTATATCTGCATCCAGGATCCTCGAACGTGCCGCAGAAAGATTTTCAGCAACATTATTCAGGTTGGCA
>DAOVUU010000172.1 GCA_030632405.1 Desulfobulbaceae bacterium
AGTGAATGTTTAGAGAAATATTGCCACCGGCAGGCGTCGCCTGTATGCTGTTTTTCAGCAAATTGAGAAGGGTTTGAATGAGCAGGTCAGTGTCACCGTATAGTTCAGCGGCTGCATCGTATTGATGAACAAAGTTGATTCTTTTTTCCGTAAACTCTTTTTCAAGTAAGGTAACGATTTTCTCCACCATATTTTTTATATCGATCCTGGCGAAATTAATATCCCGGGGAGCTCCGAACTCGAGAAGTTCTGTAACGAGCTGGTTCAACCTGTCAACCTCACTTATCATAAACTTTGAATACTCTTTGCAGGCATCTGACGCACCATCCTCAGAGCCAAAAAAATGAGCAAGACCTCGCAAAGTACCGAGCGGGTTCCGCACCTCATGGGCAATACCCGCTGCCATGGAACCGAGGGAGGCAAGCCTTTTGGAATGTACCAACTGCTGTTCCATGGAGCGTATTTCACCCACATCTCTCATTACCAGAACTCTGCCAATCCTTTTACCCTGATGGTCCATCAATTGTGCACTTCCCATCTTAATTGGCACCGGCTCACCGCCAGGAATCGGGAGTTCGGCGTCCTTTTCGATGACATTGTCCTGCGCGTTTAGCGTCTCCGGGGGACAGTCCGGAAAGATATCTAAGAGCTTACTTCCCACAATATCAGCGGAATGACGTTTGAGTAGTTTCTCTGCATTTTTATTCCATGATACGATATGCCCCGTCTGATCCAGAGTAATAAGCGAGTCGGGAATGCTTTCCAGAACATTACTTGCATAGAGTTGGGTATTGAGCAGTGTCGCGTGTGTACTACGCATTCTCTGATAGAGAAAAAGAAAGTACGAGCCGGCGAAGAAAAGAAGGAGAAGCATCACAAGCATAAAGATGGTGTGATACATATCCTCCCGTCTGGTCTCCTCATATTCATTGGTATAAAAACCAACGGAAATATACATCTGTCCTTTCGGTTTGAAGGCAAGATGCCATTGTTCCCAACGCCTTTCCATCATAGACATACCCTCTGGTGAAGGTGCAATGGGGTGAAACTGCCTGGATATTTCAAAAATATTGTCGCCCCGGCTCATTGAAAAAACCGGGCTGTCCCCGACTTCTTTCAAATCGAAATGTCTTTTCAGAATGGATTGCGGAACACTCCCCTCCGATACAATAACAGCGTCATCCTCATCTGTAATCCTGATATAGGCGATACCTTTGTCTTTGAGCACTTCAGTGGCAAGATCTAAAAGAGGATTATGTCCTGTAGATTTACGAAACAGCATTGATGTCCGGGTACCGGCCTCAAAGGCGTGGATCATTGTTCTTCCCTGCCTCAGAAGAGAAAGTTCCATGAGCTTTTGGCTGCGGGCAACATTTCTAACGGTTGCAACTGCAAGGATGGCTGTAAGTATGACACTGATCAACAGAAGAATGAAAGCCGGTTTGGAAAGAGTAAACGTCTTTTCGGCCTTAAGAATCAGGTTGTCCTGCATCGAATTTCTCCTTGAACTGAAGGTTGCATAAAACGGAGTAGCAAATTTCTTGCCAAAATAGCTGTTAAACGCATATTTTTCGATTGTGTCAAAGAAACACTCGACTATATGGGGAAGTGGCCTTTCTAGAGATCAGTGGATTCCCGTCAACACAAAAACATCCAAGACATATGTACAATAACTGTACAGTGTTGCCGGGAAACTGTCAAATATCTGGACAGTGTGGGCGGCCAGTTATTCCGGTGTCAGATTGCAGGGTGAGAACTACCACTCGGGAAAGCTTGAGTAGGGGTGATTTCTCTGGAAAAAACAGTAAAAGAAGATAGGTTGCAGTTATTCTCTTTGAAGCAATGCGGCAGAGCATCTCTTCATAACTACTGCATCTGCCTAACGCTCTCGAAGGGCGTTTTGTTTTGCTTTTAATATCGGCTTAAGAAGGTAATCAAGGACTGTTTTCTCCCCCGTCATGATATCTACGCTGGCCATCATTCCTGGTATAATTGGAAGTTGACCACCACGGTAGGACAGCGTGTTTGATTTTGTTCGTAACTTTACCTTAAAGAAACTCTCACCCCTCTCATCCTGGATGGTATCAGCGCTGATCTGTTCAAGTTCACCAGCCATCCCTCCATATATAGAAAAATCATACGCTGTAATTTTGATCATGGCCTGTTGTCCCGGATGGAGGAACGCAATATCAGCGGGTCGTATTCGTGCCTCGATTAACAGGGTATCGTCCAGGGGAACAATTTCAAGGATTGGTTCACCCGGACGGATTACTCCGCCAATGGTATTGATGTTAATCTGTTTGACCGTTCCTCGAACTGGCGATCGGACAGCAGTCCTTGTAACCCTGTCTCGTCCGGCCTCGATAGCTTCCTGCAAGGATTTTAACTCCCCTCCGCGTCGACTGAGTTCGTCCAGAGAAGTTGCATGGAATACGGCTTTTCGCTGGGAAATCTTTTGCTGAATTTCTTCAGAAGCCTGCTGGATCCGAGGTATACCTAGTTGTATGGTGTTTATTTCCCCCTCCAGGTTTATAAGATCACCCTCGATACTGAGATAGTCAATCTCAGGGTATAGATTCTGGTCAAGAAGCAGTTTTGCGATTTCCAGTTGTTTTCGAGTATTGCTGAGACTTTTTTGAAGCTGATCTTTTCGTCCAACCATTTCGGTAATTGCATGCTTTTTCTGCAGCACCTGTGACTTCAAAATATTGAGTTCGGACTGCAGTTGATTTTTTCTGGCCCGATAAATATCCTTTTGAACAGCGACAGTTTCAACCGGGATGTCAGTATCTTCAAGGAAGACTAACTCTGTGCCTTTTATTTCCGCAGTTAAGCGGAGAATGGCCGCTCGATGTTCTTCAGACCTGCTGACGGCATCTCGATACTGGCTGGAGGATAGAGTATTATGAATTCGTAATAGAATATCGTTCTCATTTACAACCTGGTTATCATTAACCAGTATTTCCTCGAGGATCCCTCCCTCCAGATTTTGAATAACTTGAATTCGTCTGGACGGTATCACCTGGCCGATGCCCCGGGTCACTTCGTCAATAACTGCACGCTGAGCCCATAAGATGGCTACAATAAACAACAGGATGATAATAAGAGAAGTTAGATAAGCGAACTTGCTGCCGGTTCTACGGGCAGCAGCATCAATTTCGCTCATGAATACAATATTGTCAGCCATATCCCTTTTCGGGACTGTTGGATCAGGCTGAAACCAGCCGTAGATTTGATGAAACAGTTTTTTCATGAGTAAGCTTGCTGCCCACTGTGTTTATCCGTGAAGGCACATATCTCCCTCAAGGGAGGTACTAATCTGAGTCTTGATTATGTTTACCTTGACCGGGGTTAAGTGTGAATCTTGCCATTTCTCAAAGATTCCAATACGACATCTTTAGGCCCGTCAGCAATAATTCGTCCATTATCAAGAACAATCAGACGATTTACCAGTGTCAGCATACTATGTCGATGGGTAATCAAAACTAGAGTTTTTTCTTTGATTTCATCAGCTAATCGACTGCGAAAAAGTACTTCGGTAGCATTATCCAGAGAGTTGGTAGGTTCATCGAGTACTAAAATATCTGGATTTTTCAGGAGAGTTCTGGCAATTGCAACTAATTGTCTTTGCCCACCGGAAAGATTTTGTCCTCCCTCACCAACCTGGGTATCGAAACCTGCCGGTTGTGTATTGATAAAATCAGCAACTCCTGCAATGGTTGCAGCCTGTAGAATAGAGTTGTCATCTGCGTGTGGTATGCCCATTGAAATATTATATCGAATAGAACCATAAAACAGGCGACTGTCCTGGGCAACATACCCAACCTTATTCCGCAGATCGGCAATGTCCAGGTGACCTATGTCCACTCTCCCAATTTTTACCGCACCTTGCTGAGGTCTATAAAGACCAAGAATCATTCGACCCAGTGTGCTCTTTCCACTGCCAACCCGGCCAATAATACCGACTTTTTCACCCTCGTCGATAGACAGGTTGATGGAATTTAAGGCTGACTTATCAT
Organism: Desulfobulbaceae bacterium; assembly: GCA_030632405.1. GTDB lineage: Bacteria > Desulfobacterota > Desulfobulbia > Desulfobulbales > Desulfocapsaceae > Desulfomarina. Next base: position 4,020 of record DAOVUU010000172.1, read on the forward strand.
TCTGTGGATATTGGAAACTGACCTCCTCGAAATGAATTGTACCGGGTAGATACTTATAGTGTAATAGTTCCTGGCCGGCGGGGCGTTCGTTTGGTATCTGCATAAGCAGATCAAGGGCTTTCAATGACATTTTTGAATGCTGGAGACGGGTTAACATGGCAGCTATCGAACCAAGAGGCGCCATGGCCCGACTTGCCAGAATATTACAGGCAATCAAACCACCCATTGTCAGTTCGCCTAACGCAATACGGTACACTCCCCAGACAATAATACCGATACTCACCATCTGTGCCGACCACATCGAAAAGGTTATTGAAAAGTTTACCAGACCACGAGTTTTGGCAGAAGATCGTGAATGCAACCCGGTAACCTCTTCCCAACGTTTTTGAATCTGCCCCTCGGATTGACTGGTTTTAATCGTTTCTAGCCCACTAATGACCTCAATGAGTAAGGCATTTTTTTGTGTGGCCTCTTTAAAACCATCTTCGACCACCCGTTTAAATGGGATCTGAATAAACAGACCAATGAGGATGACAATCGGTACAGCAATAGCCGGAACTAATGCCAATGGCCCACCAACGTACGCTATAATCCAGACAAAGAGAATAATAAATGGAAGATCGAGTAAAGCAAGGAGAGTAGTAGAGCTGAAGAATTCACGTAAGGACTCAAAATCCCGAAGATTATTCGCAAGAGAGCCGGTTGACTCAGGTTTGTGGTCAAGACGCATGGAGATCAGTTGTTGCATGAGTTTACTGGCGATAATTACATCGGCACCTTTTCCTGCAGTGTCAACAAAATAGCCTCGTAGGTTACGCAGGATAAAATCAAAAAGATAGGCGAGGAAAACTCCGCCTGCTAATACCCACAGGGTGTCTATCGCATTGTTGGGTACGACCCTGTCATAAACATTCATGACAAATAAAGGACTGGCAAGAGCTAGAGTATTAACGACAAGAGTCGCCAGTAAAACATGTTTATAAATTGGCCAAAATTTGAGAATTGCACCCCAGAACCATCTCTTGGTATCCAGTAATCGTAAATCACTGGCACGGGGATCGAGCTGCACCTCGGGTTGACAAAAGATTGCATACCCGGTGTAATCGTTCTGAAGCAGATCCAGGGTGAGCCTCCTGGCATTGTTGCCGAGTTCGGCAAATATTACTACTGCTTCATCATCATCTATTTTTTTGAGTACACAGGCCTGGTTTTTTTTCAGCAACAGGATGCAGGGAAGGGTTAAATGGGAAATCGACTCAATTACGGGACGATGAAGTATTTTGGAGGTAACTCCGATCTGTTCTGTAGCGCGAAGGCAGGTTGCCGGGTGTAATTCTTCTCCGTCAATCGGTAGACTGGACTTCAGAGTTTCAACTGATGTGGGTTTTCCTAATAGCCCCAAGAGCAATGCTATACACTCGATCAGTGGAGGATCAAAATCAACCTTTCCCGGGAAAATTGTTTTAGACAACCGATCAGTGTCTGCCTTCCGGTCTTCAGTCGGTCGCCGACCCATTGTCATGGTACGTTCTGTTTCTGGATTCACTGTTACCTACTGGTGGAAGATTTTACCGGATGCATTGAAAAAAGAGATCCTCCAATAGGTTATTGGACTCTGGAATAGTGTGGTACTACTTTTTCTTTCCGGGGTGCCGGTTCCGGCAAATTCGCATCGGGAAAAATCGCGTCCACCAGTTTACCGCTCAAGGCCAGAATTCGGCCGGCTGCAATCAATTCATTGACCTGGTCTGTTACCAGTAAACCGGAAGACTGGAACAGTTCATTCTCGGCACTCAACACATCAAGGAGACTCCTCTGCGACACGGTAAACTGTTTAAGGTATGCATCAAGAGTCATACTATTGTAAGGAGCTGCATCTTTAAACACTTTTATCTTCTCAATGATTGACTCATACTGTGCCCAGGTATTCTGTGTTTCTTCAGTTATCTTCAGAATTTCATTCTGGAGAATTTCCACACTCTGCCGAATCCGAGATCGGGCTGCGTGTTCGCCGGAAATATCACTGCCGCCATTAAACAGGTTCCAGTTCATTTTCACAATTGCAACGTCAGTATCCTGCCAT
>DAOVUU010000253.1 GCA_030632405.1 Desulfobulbaceae bacterium
GAACACCTCGAAGTTTGGCGATAAGTGTGGAAACCTTGTACCACATCAGAAGTCCGCCGTCACCAGGTTTTGCACCCTGTCCATACTTGATTTCAATGGCAGCTGGATCGCATTGCATTTCTGGAATAGCGCGGATTATTTCATCCCAACCAAAATATCCGGAAGCTATCTGCAAAATGATGTACTTGAGGTAGGGGCTTCTCAAAACCCAGGGAGGACAGCCTCCCTCACCGGTGCACATGACAACAGGGATACCCAGGACCTCGTTGCAGTAGGCTACCCCCTGGAGTATGCCGAGCCACATATTAGGTGACAGTGCACCAAAAGACATGGAACCGATTACGAAGGGGAATATTTCTCTTGTTGCCGGGATCCAGCCGCCGTTTATCTTGCGGTCGAGATAATCTTCAGGCGAAAGGACCCGCCCAAGGCTTGTCGTAAGGGAAAATTCGTGTCGACCGGCATCCAGGGCAGGATCCGTCAACATGGAGATCCGGTTAAACATTATGCGGTCAAGAATTGTGGCTCCAGCTACGTTTCTACGGCCACCACGTTTCTGGGGCTCTCCTTTTCTGTTTTCGAAAAAAAGGGTACGGTTTTCATTTGTTCCAGGGACTGGTGTTATTGCCTCATTGGGACAGACCATGGAACACATGCCACAGCCAATGCAACTGTTGGCCATATTTGTTCGTTGTCGGATCCCGGTAAAGTTGCGATAGTCGCTGCCCCTTTTTTTGCTGAAAACATCGAGTTGAGGAACCCGTTGCCTCATATGAGTCAAATAAATGGCTTCTTTAGGGCATACTGCAGTACATTGCCCACAGAGAGTACACCTGTCTTCTCTATGTTCAATGATCCAGGGTAAGTCAGTATATGTCAGGCTGCTTGGGGTAATGGGAACGGATCGTGTTGAGACCATATTACTAATTCCTTTCTATCTGGAGGAACAATTACTGTATGTTCACGCATTGGCTGAAAATCTAGTGATGGATCACGGTCGGGGATCAAGGCATCAACACCGCAAATTTCTGAGGCTATGGCCCAGGTTCCGTCATGTCCGCCGACCGTCGCAGGGCGGAGTTTTTTCTGATCCATGACAAGCAGGCAGGTTTCATCAGGAAGGGTACCGATTACCGAGTTTGGGCCGTCTATGATCAGTCGTTTGCAGGCATTACGCAGACCCCGTAGAAAATCACCCTGGGGATGTTTGTCCAGCTCGGCGGAGTTGAGCGGGGTGATAATATGTTTATATGCTTCAAGAGGGAGCTTCAGCTTTTTGAGCGTGTAATGGAGGATATGGGTAAAAACTTCACTGTCACTGTGATAACCGATGTAACCCGGGATATTTTTGCCAATCAACCATTCTTTTATCGGCACAAATGCGGTGTTTTCTCCGTTGGTCATTGTCGCTATCCCTTGAATGAAGAAGGGGTGACAGGCATAGAGGTTGATACCGTAATTAGTGTTTTGTCTTCCCTGAGCCATACAGACCCGGGATTTTATCTGGCTGTCGTGGAGACTGAGGGCATCTCCAATTTGCAGGGGCCAACCAACTTCTTTTATCATTACAACGTCTGGCCAGAAGGAAAAGATGGTTAAATCGTTATTTGTGTCCCCGATCTTCCTCAGAGCCAGCCGGGTTCTCATCATCTCCTCTTCTCTTTCCTCCTGACTGCTATCCCTGAATCGGTCAGGCATCCTGTATGCACGCAAAAAATAGCGAAAGCGGTCCTCTGCCTCGATAGCATTGGGGCCCATATGGTAGCGGTGGTCATATTTCAGTTCGTAACCACGATTTTCCATAAATTTTACAAGGCGATGCCACGCTTTTTCGGTGTGAGCGATACCGGACAAAATAGGAAATCTCGGATTATATTTAAAATCCTCAAACTCTATACCCCGGAGTAACAGGCCAAGACCGGAACCATCATATCCTTCCTGCATAGCTTCCATCGCGGTGAGAACCTCATAGGGTGAAAACGGTTCTCTGGCGGTTTTCAGGGCTAAACGACACATGTTTCTCTCCTGATAAAATAAAAGAAAATTGCCTGGAGGCAAGGATGCAAGCTGACCTGAGATAAGAATCTGGTGGGAAATCCTGCCGGACAAACCAAGACAAAAAAGTACAACCGAGTTGTTGCTTTTATACAATTCTTACAAAAAAGTCAAGAATTATGCTTTTGGTCTGGATGCTTAATACGGGGAGAGGTTGCCGCGCACCTCGCAGCAGCAACCCTTTTCTGGAAGAGAGGAGTGCATGGTATGAAGGCATGGAGCGAAATGGTAGCAGAGTCCACAGTCAAAATATGATGAAAAAGAGTGATTCTATGGATGTCGCGGGATGTGTAGCCAGGAGAATGTCAGAAAGAAAATTATTTTAGAATATTCTTTATGTTTCCGAGATTTTTAACTTGATCGATTTTCTCCTTAACTTCAGCTACTTCTTTAATTCCAGGGATGTCGTCAATGAGCCCTTTTCCTTCTTCTTCAGCTCCTTGGATTCCTTTTTTGAAAGAGGTTAGAGCTTTGCCTAAGCCTGCACCTATTTCAGGCAGTTTTTTACCACCGAAAACGAGAAAGGCAATTCCTAAAATTACGATGAGTTCGGGTGTTCCAAGTCCAAACATGATGTGACTCCAAGTGAATGGTGATGGCAATGAACTGCCATTATTTATGCCTTATTATCAGGTTCGTTTTCTTCACCGTCTAATTTCTTCGGTTTCTCTTCTTTTTTAGTGGCATCTTTAAAGTTTTTTATACCTTTACCGATTCCAGAACCGATTTCAGGAAGCTTTCCAGCGCCAAATATGATCACGATAATAACCAGAATTACAATGAGTTCCGGCATTCCAAGTCCAAACATAAAATTACCTCAGCAAAATGACATCGGTAAACGACAGGTTCACGGTTCAGTGGTTGTCGCAGCTCTTTTTGTGCAAGTGACATTAGAGCAGTCTGTGAAGAAAGTCAACCCCCCCCGTCCAGGCCATGAACGTAAGAGGGTCTGTTCTAACTGTTGATGCTATTTGATTGCATGCTCCATTATATATTCCCGAATATCCTCATCTTTAGCCGCCATGATTTTGCAACGTGATTTTGTTTCCAAAATTTCAGAAAGGGCATCTGTAGTGGGAGGAAGGGTGCCAGTTGCTTCACTCACTACTTCACTGAATTTAGCGGGATGAGCTGTTGCCAGACAAATCATGGGGACGCCTGCAGTTTTATATTTCTCCGCTGCCTTGACACCAACAGCTGTATGGGGGTCAAGTATATAACCATGATTTTTAAAGAAATTCGAAATCGTGGCGGCAATTTCTTCTTCAGATATAGACGTTGCTGTAAAATCGCGACGTATCTGTTCCTGGTAATCGCTCAGGTCCAGGGCTCCGTTCCGGGCAAATTCAGCCATCAGTTCAGTCGTTTTGGTCGTATCTTTGTCCATCAGATAGTACAGGTAGCGTTCAAAGTTTGAAGCGGCCTGGATATCCATTGATGGACTGGATGTGATTTTGACACTATCAAGGGAGTAATCGCCACTGTTTACAAAACGAGTCAGTATATCGTTTGAGTTCGTGGCCAGGGTTAATTGGCGAATAGTTCCAGCCGGCAGCATTTTTTTTGCAATATAGCCAGCGAAGATATCGCCAAAATTCCCGGTGGGTATAGTGAAGTCAAGCGAAGAGTCTTTTTCGTGCTTTATTACATGAAGACAACTATATACGTAATATACTACCTGGGCGAGAATTCTGGCCCAGTTGATTGAGTTGATGGCGCCGAGGTTATATCCGTTCTTAAACTCTATGTCACCAAAGAGTCTTTTGACTATAGCCTGTCCATCATCAAAAGATCCGCGAATGGCTATGTTGAAGACATTGGCGTCGGTAACTGTTGTCATCTGTTTTTCCTGCATCTTGGAGACACGCTGGTGTGGGTGCAGTATAAAAACATGTATTCTTTCTTTTCCTTTAACGCCATATATAGCTGCGCTGCCGGTGTCCCCCGAGGTCGCGCCAAGGATATTGAGTTTTCCGTCGTTTTTTTTCAGTAGATACTCAAATAGATTTCCCAGGAATTGTAAGGCGATATCTTTAAAGGCGAGGGTGGGACCATGGAAGAGTTCAAGGATATGAAGCTCTCCTTTATGTACAAGCGGTGTGATTTCTTCGCTGTCGAATGTTGAGTATGAGCGACTGATAATGTCCTTCAGGCTGCTGGAGGGGATATCATCTATGAACCGGCTCATGATTTCGAAGGTAAGCTCCGGGTAGCTCAAATCTTGCCAGGAGGTGAGGGTTTCGCAACCTATCCGGGGGATTGTCCGTGGAAGCAGTAGTCCGCCATCTTCGGCTAAACCCATCATTACTGCCTGGGTAAAAGACAGGGGGGAGACTCCTCCCCTGGTGCTTAGGTATTGCATAGTTCAGGCCTTTATTCTAATTCCCCTTAACTTCAACACGTTTTGCTTCGTGCCAAAGTCCTTCCAGGTCGTAGAATTTACGCTGTTCATGGTAGAATATATGGACAACGACATCGTCAAAATCCAGCAGAATCCACATCCCATCCTGTAATCCTTCTGCCTTTGATGCTTTTACCCGTTTAGATCGTAATTTGCCTTCTATGGCCTCTGCGAGACCCTGAACATGCCGGGTGGACTTGCCGTTCATTATGACGAAGTATTCGGTAAAAGTAGTGAGGCCTCTGACATCTAAAATAACAAGCTCTTCTGCTTTTGTGTCAAGAGC
>DAOVUU010000249.1 GCA_030632405.1 Desulfobulbaceae bacterium
AAAGGAGGTTGGCGTCCCGGTCAGTCCGACTTCATTCCTCACTTTTCATAAGGCCATCAATGGGGGACTGGTGAGTTCCGTCGATGATCTGTATACTGTTGCCCGGACTGTTCTGGTGAAAAGCGAGAGATATTTTGATCTTTATGATCAGGTCTTTGCGCATGTTTTTCAGGGAATGGAGTTGTCTGATATCGATGGCTTTGAGTTTGATTTTCTTGCCAGCGGGATGTTGCAGGAATGGCTTCAAAACCCGAAATCCATGGCTGATAAGCTGGGTGTAGATGAAAAAAAACTGAATGCGATGTCTCCCGGGGAGCTTCTTGAATATTTCAAGAGGCGATTGAAGGACCAGGAGGGGAGGCATGATGGCGGTTCAAAGTGGATTGGCACTGGGGGTACTTCTCCCGTGGGACATTCCGGGTATCATCCGGGAGGTATGCGCGTCGGAGGGGAATCCCGTAATAAAAGTGCAGTTCAGGTAGCCGCTGAGCGGAGATATAAGGATTATTCCACCCAGGGGCCTCTTACCCGAAACTCCATAGGAGAAGCTCTAAAGAGACTGAGAAATCTTGTACCTCAGGGAGCAAGGGATCAGCTGAATATTGAGGCCTCTATTTATCAGACTATGAAAAATGGTGGTGAAATTGAGCTGATTTTTGAGAGGAGAGTAGTCGATCGATTGAAAATAATTCTGGCTATAGATAATGGCGGCTGGTCAATGGAACCCTATGTTAATATTGTTCAGACTCTTTTCAGCTATTCCAAATCCCAGTTCAAGGATCTGAAAACCTATTTCTTTCATAACACAATTTATGACTATCTCTGGGCAGATCCAGCCCGTTATAAAGAACCTGTGAATATAAACGAATTTTCACGCCTTGATCCTGAAACCCGGCTTATTATTTTAGGTGATGCTTCCATGGCTCCCTATGAACTCATGTCTGCGGATGGATCGATCTATGTTTTGGAGAGAAGCGGTAAATCGAGTATTGATCGATTGAAATTTTTAGCGGATACCTTTAATACGATCTGGCTCAATCCTATTCCCAAGACACATTGGGGCTATACTCATACTATCAATGTAATCCAAAATATCTTTCCCATGTTTGAACTCTCCCTGGATGGATTGGAAAAAGGTGTTAATCATCTTATGGGCAGATAGATTTTATAGGGTGACAAATTTGACTTTGGAATTATTTTCTACTAGTTCTGTTTGAGATTTTTTCCAATTACTGTCTCTGTCGCCGCAATGGTTCGGGATCCGGTGTTAAAGTATAGCCGAAGAGGAATGATCAAATCGTATGACGCCATCAACTGAGGTGTTAGAATATGTCACTGTTTAAACCCAACTGTCTGCCCCTTCTTATTGGCAGTCTGCCTTCCGACAACCACAGAGAATCTGTCGAGTTGATATTTGATTATACTCCGCAGATTCCTCTCTGGCCGCAGCTTCCAGTGTTTAAACGGGAAGGGATGATTTTGCAGTATGCTCCTGGGTTTCCCGGAATTACCGAAAGAGATGGAAAGGTTTTTGTGGACACCGGGAAGGCGGGATTTGAGGAAGAACTTCTGGCACTTTATGAAGATTATCTGATGGTCTCTGATGATGGTGCTGAACTCGACGGGACGAGATTTATTCTCTCTCGGGAAGCAGCAACCGGATTTTACGATTTTTTAGAAATTGCTGCGGACAAAAAGGACGATCTTGTTGCTCTAAAAGGGCAGACCACCGGTCCTGTTACTTTTTGCACCGGACTTGTTGATAACGACGGCAGGGCAATTTTTTATAACGATCAACTGCGGGATGCTGCTGTAAAACATCTGGCTATGAAATCCCGATGGCAGATCAGAAAGATGGCAGAACTTTGTGATCGGACAATTATGTTTTTTGATGAGCCGGCACTTGCCGGGTTAGGTTCTTCAGCGCTTATTACGGTTACAGACGATGATATCAAGCAATGTTTTGCTGAAGTATTTGATGCGGTTCGTATGGAAAAAGGACTTACCGGTGTGCATGTGTGTGCCAACACAGAGTGGTCGGTTATATTTGAATCCGGAGTAGATATTGTCAGTTATGATGCCTACTCTTATTTCGACAAACTTATTCTTTATGGAGATCATTTAAAATCTTTTTTTCGAAATGGTGGAATACTGGCGACCGGAATTGTTCCTACCAGCCCTGAGTATATCGATATTGAAACGGCTCAGTCACTCACTGAGAAATGGCGGAAACAGACGCAGGAACTTGTTGCTCTGGGCATTCCTGAAAGTACTATCTACGAGCAGACACTTATAACCCCGAGCTGCGGTACCGGGACTGTTACCGGCAGTCAGGCTCTGCGGGTCATTGAGTTGACGAAGGAAGTTTCCGAGAGAATAAGAGGATAGTTTGTGTTCATGGGAAATGCGGGTGAGTCGAGATGAGGGCCTTTTTCTTCGTTGGAGTGAGTTTTCTGATCTGATATTCTCGGCTTGCAGCCCCAGAGCGAGAGTCCGCCGGTTCGTGATAGACCAGCTTTACGGGTTGCCGGGGACGAGTGTACCGCGCCCCCTGCTTAGGTGAATTATGTTCTTGCAGCCGTCTGCTGAGATTTGTTGTTATACCTGTATAGTATGTGTTGTCTCTGCATTGTACGATGTATACATACCAGGGAGGAGGGGAGTTTGTGGTCTGGATCATTGCAAAATAGTGTTGTAAGTGGTAATGACTGTGATTTTGTTATAGTTTTAAAACCATTATTAATTTTTAAATTGGCTATATGAGTTCTGCAAACAGTAGTGAAAAATTTGAGCAACAGGTTCTTACAGAACATTTAAGAGAATTACGCAGCTGTCTGATTATCTCTTTTGTGGCTGTTTTTATTGGTTTCTGCCTCTCGTATACGGTTATTCGCCCAATCGGCGCATGGTTTTTCAAGCCTCTAACTGAAGTTTTACCAGAAGGAACCTCCCTTATATTCACTTCATATCAAGAGGGGTTTTTTTTTATCTAAAATTGGCTCTGGTCTGTGGTCTTCTCTCTGCTAGTCCTTTTATTTTTTCTCAGATCTGGCGTTTTGTTGCTCCCGGGCTTTTCAGACATGAAAAGCGGATTGCGATCCCCTTTATTTTTCTTTCATCTTTCTGTTTTGTAGGCGGAGCCGCTTTTGGCTATTTCGTTGTTTTTCCTCCAGCATTTCGATTTCTTGTCGGTTATAATAACGAATTTTTAACTTCTCTGCCCGCAATAAGTGAATATTTTTCTCTGGCAACCAGGCTCCTCCTTGCTTTTGGTGTAATTTTTGAAATGCCGATATTTATGGTGTTTTTATCAAAAATGGGGGTTGTGAATGTCAGTTTCCTGAACCGTAACAGAAAGTATGCCATTCTCATTAATTTTGTTATTGCCGCTATACTTACGCCCACTCCCGATATCGTAAATCAAATGATGATGGGTGTGCCTTTGATGGTTCTTTATGAAATCAGTGTGGTGGCAGTATGGCTTTTTGGTAGAAAAGGGTTTGGCGGCTTTGAAGTGAGCGAAAAGGAAGTTGAGAAGGTATAGAAGGGGACATCCCGACTGGATTTCCTGGTATGGGTGCAGTATAACTAGAAAAGGTAAAAAAAACACATTCAACCGGTTGCCGGCAGCAGCGTCCGGTTGAAATAGAGAATATTTTACACCAATAGAACAGTAAATAATGAATATGGAGGTGTCTTATGAGTGTTAACACGAATTACGATAAATTGATTAAGATTGGTAGACCGCCGAATATCAGCAGGCTCTTCCCTCATTCCCGTGCGCTGATAGTCAGTGGTAAAGTGATTGATCAGGCAATGGTTGCGAAAGGGAAGGCGATGACAATTGCCGCCAATGGGAGAAACTCCTTTGTTATTCGAGGTGCACTGCAGGCTGCTCAGCGAGCCGATGCGGCCCTGCTTGTAGAAATTGCCAGATCAGAGGCAGGCTATTGTCCAGTCAACTTTTATAATATTGCGCTTTACGTGGATAGTATCTGCAATGAACTCGGAATCACAATTCCGGTTGCTGTTCATGCAGATCACTACGGGATTAAAAAAGAGGATGATATTCCTTTTGCTAAAATGGAAATTCCTTCCATGTTCGAGGCTGGCATAACCTCGATTGCAGTGGATGCATCCCATATGCAGGACGATAAAAATCTTCTCGCCAATATTGAGTTAAATGCGTTCATCCCGGGCTGGGCCGGACTGGAAACAGAGGTGGGAGAGATAAAAGGGAACCAGGGTCTTTCTACCATTGATGACGCCTCGTTTCTTATAAAAGGACTGAATGCGCACGGCATATTTGCTGACTGGATTGCTTTAAATAATGGATCGTCCCACGGTTTAGAGGCCAGCGGCCAGGGAATTCAGGTAGAATTAACCGCCGAAATCCACAGGGCTGTTGAACCATATGGTGTATCTGGCGCCCAGCATGGAACCTCTGGCAATAATTCAGATAAATTGCGATCAATAACAGGAAATACAAGGACAACTAAAGCAAATGTAGCTACTGCCCTGCAGATGGTTTCGTGGGGTGTAGAGGTAAACGATTATGGCAATGCGCTGCTGGATGGGGATGGTAATTTTATTAAGGTCCAGGGGCAGGGGATGTCGAGTGAAATGTGGGAACGGATGACGCAATATGCAGACGAAAAGGGACTTAAGGGTGGTGACTACAAGAAATTGAACTTGCCTTTTGAAAGCTATCTGTGTGCCCAGGATAAAAAAATCCGTGATCGCATGGTAAAAGGCGTTGAGGACTTTGTCTATAACATGCTTGTGAATGTGTTCAACGCAGAGGGAACTGCTGATTTGGCAAAAGAGGCCATT
>DAOVUU010000415.1 GCA_030632405.1 Desulfobulbaceae bacterium
AGTTATCAACTCTGCGGTCAATGTCATTTCCGTCAGAAACGTGACTGGTTAGGCGGAGCACATGGCAAGCGGGTCTCAAACTGGGCAGGCGACCGTGTGGTTTATAACTGCGCAAGTTGTCACGATCCTCATTCACCACTATTTGAAAAACGATTCCCGGCAACCTATTCGGTACCGTTGAACTGACAGGGATATCTTATGAGTTCGCAAAAAAAAGACGAAGCAAAAACAGTCATTGAAGATGTCCTGGAGAAACCAAGCAGCAGACGCACGTTTTTGAAAGGGGCCTCTATTGCCGCGGCAGCAGGGAGTGCGGCACTGGCTGCGAGCTATATGTCGGCTGCTGATCCGGCCTCAGCCGGGGAATTGAAACTGCGCTGGCAGGAATTTTTTAAGAAAAATTATAGACTTATGTCTCAGGAAGAGAAAGACGAGACAGTAACACGGCTGGAAAGACTGGCCAAATTCCAGGATAATGTAGATGTACAGATCGGCATTGAACCGCCGGTTGAAAAAGTACTTTACGGTTATGCATTCAACATTACCCGCTGCGAAGGATTTATGGAATGTGTTACCGCCTGTGTAAAAGAGAATAACCTGGATCGTAAAACGAACACTCAGTATATCCGGATTTTTGAAATGGAGCCGGGCCAGCTTGATCCAAGCACTGGGGATGGTCAGTATTATCATAAGGTACCGGTGGATGATAAATTTTATATGGGTACCCAGTGCTTCCACTGTGAAAAAGCTCCCTGCATCAAGGCATGTCCGACCAAGGCAACCTGGAAAGAACCCGACGGGATTGTGGTTGTCGATTATAACTGGTGTATCGGCTGCCGTTACTGTCAGGCTGCCTGTCCCTATTACGGGAGGCGATTTAACTGGGGACAAAGTGAGGTGCCCAAAGAAGAAATCACGACCAAGCAGCACTATCTCGGCAACCGGAAGCGGCCGATGGGCAAAATGGAAAAGTGTACTTTCTGCATCCAGCGCACCCGTAAAGGCAGGCTTCCTGCCTGTGTTGAAGCCTGCCCCACAGGAGCGCGGGTCTTTGGCAATCTGCTTGATCCTGACAGCGAGATCCGCTATGTGCTCAAACATAAAAAGGTTTTCAGGATGAAAGAGGAACTCGGGACTCAACCTAAATTCTGGTATTTCATTGACTGATTAACTCGTAAAAACTGATCATAAGAGAAGAAATATGAACGCACTCCCGCATAAAAATCTCAAAACCTTTTTTGTTGATGCCATTCGCTGGAACCTCAAAGGCAGTTTTGGCTTTCAGATTTTCAGGATTCTTCTGCTCATTGGCATGGGTATCGGGATCTATGCCTATTCATTCCAGGCCCGATACGGTCTCTCTGTCACAGGCATGAATGATATTGTCAGTTGGGGTTTTTATATTTCCAACTTCACTTTTCTGGTGGGTGTTGCGGCTGCGGCTGTCATGCTGATTCTGCCGGCATATATGTTTCATGATCCCGAATTTCACCGGGTAGTCCTCATTGGAGAGGGTGTAGCAGTGGGTGCTCTGGTTATGTGCCTCTCCTTCATTGTCGTAGATATGGGCGGCCCGCTGCAGGCCTGGCATCTGATACCGGGCATTGGCCTCTTTAACTTTCCTTCATCAATACTGGCATGGGATGTGCTCGTATTGAACGGATATCTTCTGCTCAATGCTCTTGTTCCAGCCTATATTCTCTACAGTCATTATATGGGCCGTAAACCTGACGAGAGAAAGTACCGGCCTTTTGTTTTCCTGTCGATTTTCTGGGCTTTTTCCATCCATATGGTAACAGCATTTCTCTACCAGGGGCTGCCTGCAAGACCGTTCTGGAACAATCCACTCATGGGTCCGCGTTTCCTCGCTTCGGCTTTTGCCGCAGGCCCTGCTCTGATCACACTTATTCTGGCCATTATCCATAGCGCCACCAGTTATAAAATTGATCCAAAGGTATTTAACAAATTACGGATGATTATCGTCATCTCTGCGATTATCAATCTACTCATGCTTTTTTCTGAAATATTCAAGGAATTCTATTTTCCGACCCATCATTCAATTTCTGCCATATACCTCTTTTTCGGTATAGACGGTCATAACTCTTTAGTGCCCTGGATCTGGACTTCAGTGAGTGTTAATCTGGCTGCAACCTTAGTACTTGCATTTAATCCGGGAAAGAACAACCCCAAAGTGCTCCTGCCTGCCTGCGGATTTCTCTTTGTGGCAGTCTGGATGGAAAAAGGGATCGGCCTGATTGTACCAGGGCTTATCCCTTCGCCGCTTGGTGAAATAGTTGATTATCTGCCAACGTGGGTAGAACTCGGTGTAACACTGGGGATTTTATCCCTGGGCATTACCGTTGTAACATGGCTTATCAGAACCGCTCTTATTATTGAACAGCGGTATGAGGAATAGCAACAGATCAACACCCTTGTCTCCGATTAAGCCCTCCTGCGTACAAACTACGCCATCTCGTCCTTTTTCATTTTCAGCTATTACCTTTTTGCAAATGAGTATTATAGTTATCTGGAATTTACCACTCATCAGCAATATCATCTGATAAAATATAAAGTAATTTTGGATGTGAATAACTGAAATTACGACGCCATCAAGTTTGATAATCTCGTAAAAAAGATATTCGAAGCTATAGATGGCTAAGTAAAAA
>DAOVUU010000337.1 GCA_030632405.1 Desulfobulbaceae bacterium
CTCGATTCAATCACACTAATCGGTACTTTAGGGTATGAAACTATTATAGTATTAATTACAGGGGGCATTTTACTTGCCCTCCCTCTTGCTCTTGCCAGTTTCTATCTTTCACTCTATTTTTTTCGTAACTATTCAGGTTCACACAAAAAAAAATCCCTGAAAAGCTCCAGTGTGTAAATTTTCAACTGATTGGTAAAGAACATAATGCCCTACGGGCAATTACGGCTATTAGCCATTAGCAATAAGCTTTTAGCTAAAAGCCAACAGCTAATTGCTAACAGCTAACTGTTATTCATAAATATGACTAAAATTGGACAGCCCAGAACCATTTTAAAAGATCGCAATCTGGCCCCAAAAAAACGGTTTGGACAAAATTTCCTGGTCCACAAACAGACAGCAGAGGCAATAGTTAATTCTGGGAAAATAATTAAACAAGATGTCGTAGTTGAGGTCGGTGTAGGACTGGGAGCACTGACCTATCCCCTCTCAAGAGCATCACAACACGTGTTTGGATTTGAAATAGATAGTGGAATTATTCGATTTCACAATGAGGAAGGTAACCTTCCCCCCAATGTCACTCTTATCCACCAGGACATTCTCACAGCGGATTTTGATGAACTGCGTGATAAGTGTGGCAGTGACCTTATCATTATGGCAAACCTGCCCTACTCAATTTCTAATCCGTTTATCTTTAAATTAATTGATAATGCCCACCTGATTTCCAACGCTACAATAATGGTCCAAAAAGAAGTTGCTGACCGACTGATGGCCAGACCTAAATCAAAGGAATATGGCATACCGACAGTACTTCTTGGCGTTTGTGCCAGTGTTAAAAAAATAATGACTTTAAAACCGAATGAATTTCATCCTCGACCTAAAATAGACTCTGTGGTTATCAGTATTGATTTCACAGAGATATCTAGAATAAAAGGTGATCTCCCCGAATTTAACAGACCTTTCTTCAATCGGATGGTCAGAACAGCATTTAGCCAGCGAAGAAAAACTCTGCTCAACACGCTAACCAGCGGGAGATTTTTCAGAAAATACGGGGCAGAGGATAAAGCGCTTAATAAAAAGTATACTCAACAGGCCATAGAGACCACAAATATAGCCCCTTCAATTCGTCCAGAATGTTTAGATGTTTCAGATTATGTCTCCCTGGCAACTGCCTTTGAAAAGTTTCAAGAGCACCTTCTGGCGGAAAAAAATCTTTTGCCGGACAGCCATGGATAATTTCGTTTTACACAATCCAACCAAAATCCTTTTTGGCAAAAACACAATACCATTAATTGGCAAAGAGACTGTAGCTTTTGGAAACAATGCACTTCTTGTGTATGGTAAAAATTCCATAAAAGATAACGGGATCTACCAACGTGTTGTCTCCTCTTTAACAGCAGCCGGTGCACAGATCCATGAACATCCTGGAGTACAGTCAAACCCCCTCCTCGATCATGTCCATGACGGCATCGCGAAATGCAGGAAACATAACTGCGATGTCATCTGTGCTGTCGGAGGTGGTTCTGTTATAGATGAAGCAAAAGCTATCTCCGCCGGGGTCCTGGTAGACCATGATGTATGGAAATTTTTAACAGGCAAAAAGAGCATAAAGCAGACCCTTCCCTTGACAACCGTACTCACCATTGCAGCTTCAGGGTCAGAAAGTAATTCCGGCATGGTTATCACCCATGATTTTAAAAAACAAAAATTCGGCTTTGCTAACAGACACCTTTTTCCGAAGACATCTATACTTGACCCTGAGACCACCTTTTCGGTTCCATCCGATTATACTGCCTTTGGTGCAATTGATACCCTTTCCCACATTCTCGAATTTTATTTGACAACTCAGGTAGTAGACAGCTCTGTGCAGGACAGTTTGATGGAAGGGCTGGTGAAAAACGTAGTTATGAATACAGACCGCTGCCTGGTTGATCCGACTGATTATGATGCACGAGCAAATCTTATGTGGTCTGCTTCTCTTGCACTCAATGGCCTGGTTTCTGCCGGACTTGGAAAAGTTATGTTTCCAATGCACCTTGTTGAGCATTCCCTATCAGCTCTATACGACGTACCCCATGGTGCCGGTTTGGCTATAACCATCACCGGGTGGATGCGGTACTGCGCTCGGACAGCTCCTTTTCGTATATCAAAGTTAGGGAAAAATGCATTCGGTATAGAGGCGGGTTCTGTTACGGAGTCTGCCCACGCAACGACAGACTATCTGTTAGAATGGTTCAGACGAATTGCTGCACCCACCTGTCTCGAAGACATCGGTGCAGGAAAGGAGAGTATACCATATATTGCTGCGAACGCGTTACCCCAGGCTAAGGTCTGGAGAATGAGAGAAATTTCTGAAAAAGTGATAGAAGAGATTCTTCACTGTTGTCTCAAATAATCGCCTTTCACTGACGGCGATTATCTGAGGGAGGAGTATCTTATCCGCGGACGAATCCTTACTGTTTGACCGGTTCCCCAAAGGGGTTGAGTCGATTTACCGCAGCTACATCTACAGTTACATAGAGGTTTGCCTGAGTCTTCCCCATCACACCTGTATTGTTAGCTAAAACAACCATACAGGTTTTATTTGGTTTGGTAAAAGCGAGCATTACGCTGTTATAAGAAGCTTCCCCAACCATCTTCCATTTATGATTCCGCATGGAAGCGACGATGTAATCCCGCAGTGAGGCAATTTGGACGTTGCCTGTGAAAACGTGGATTCCACCTTTAAAAGAATCAGTGCGCATGGCCATACTCTTCTTTGTTTGAAGAGTCATTTCTATGGGCAATTCTATATCGCCATAACTTTCAACCATAGTTGTTACAGGAGCCAATTCATTATCAGCTGCCGGGGGAGGCGTGTCTATGTTTTTGCTGCCGCCGCCCATTCCACTGCAACCGTTCAATGCCACCACCACTAATAACAGCACACAACATCTGATTATGAGATACAGACCACCTTTAAATCGCATAGTTTTAGACTCCCTTTTATAATTTTAGATTACGGTGTAAATATACCCAATACTATATTATAGAATAATAATCTCAATCTTTTTCGATACTATTAGAGATATCCTTCTAGTACCTGAAAATTATTTATACGTTTTATTTTCCTCAAGAACCATTCAACGGAATCCCGTTTCTTCCCGTTTAGGTGAATTGAATATGACTGGAACATTAAAGTACATCAAAGTCAAAGAATTACCAATCAGGTTAGGCCAGTTTTTAAAACTGGCCGACCTTGTGGGAGATGGCATTGAAGCCAAAATAAGAATCCAATCCGGAGAATTTCTCGTCAATGGAATTGTTGAAACCCGGAGAGGGAAAAAACTTAACAAAGGTGATACAGTAACCCTGAACGAAGCAATATTCAAAGTTGTATAAAGTTCCCGATAAAAAGTGGGAGAACTTTATTTTTCCTGCTTACCAACAATCTACAGCCTATTGCGAATCAAATTATTTTTTGACAATCTCTTAAAAAGCAAAAATTTGGATGGCTAAGTAAAAAACTTCATATTCGAGGAATGCAAATTTAATGGAATGAGGCGTACTTAAGTACGTCGCAATGACATTCAATTTGCAATGACGAAGCAGGTAAGCGAGCCTGCGAGACTCCGGATGAAGAGTTTTTACGACGCCATCATTTTTTACTAAGATTGTTTTCCCAACTCCTGATAAATTCGATCAAAGTCCTTACTCCAATCCCGGAAGGCCCCTTTGGGATATAACTTTTTTCTGTAAAATCCCATGCAGTTCCGGCGATATCAAGATGTGCCCAGGGAACATCACCAACAAACTTCTGCAGGTAGGCCGCTGCTGTTATAGAACCAGCATGTCTGCCCC
>DAOVUU010000124.1 GCA_030632405.1 Desulfobulbaceae bacterium
TTCGAGTACTGCTTTTCCTGTATCGGGCTTCTGCCTCTACTCCAGTATACTGACCCCTTAAGGGGCGATTCATAAGGTGGAGGCCAGGTACCATTTGACCGTTTCATAAAAACAGAAGGAACTTATTTGATGAACTCGTAAAAAGGTCATTCGAAGCCATCATATTTAATGCATCATCTTTTAGTGACCTGAGCATTTTCTGATCTTTTTCTGGAATTTTTTTCATAGGTGAAAGTTTTATTTGATATAATTTTTTAATTTTTGGTAGTAGTTTTCATATGGACCAAGCATGATAAGCTCAATTTGAGTCTCAGTAAACCTGTATAACAAAAGATACTGAAGAGTTTGGATTTTAAATTTATAGACAAATATACCCCGCAAATCACCTTTCTTTTCTGTCCCAATTTCTGGATCACGAACAATTATTTTGATTTCTTCATCAAGTGATGCCTTTTGTGCTTTCGTGAGCTTTTTTACTTTCTTAGCGAATATTCTCGATTGATAAATTTTCATTAATTATTACCCAAAAGAATATTCAGTTTTTTCACCTTGATCTAATTCATGGATACCAATAAGCATTTCCTTTATAAGGCCATAGGTTAAATCAGGATTTTCTTCAGCGCACTTGCCAATACTAGCCCAATGTTCAATTTGGGCAGTTAAAGATCTATGATCTATTTTACTGTATTTCCGTGCGTCGTTAAGGAGATTTTCAGATATTCTTACCGCTGTAGCCATAATCTTGCCTCCACTATTTTGTAGTTTTATGAATTCATAATAATACAAAACATAGCAAAATGCAATGGAGTTGTTTTAAGGACATCCCCCAGTCCTTGTTGGTTTTCCATGAAATTCTTTACGAGATCAGAGAGTTACTTTATTCAGGAAGTGAAAATGGCAAGAATGGGTGAACTTTTTACCAATTAAAAGGACCTCTTTGTGGTAATAGTTATAAGTTACGACACCATAATTATTAAACCAAAACAAGGAGGTCCAAAAAGATGTTACACCAGATCGGTAACAAACTGCGACAGCAAATTCACAATTTTTCGGGGGAACTTTGTACCAATACATAGCAACTTTGATGGCGTCGTAAAAAGTCCGATCTACTGCGTTGTAGGTTTTTTACAGACACTCGCCATACTACATGTATAGTCGAGTACCTATAAAAAACACTACGCCTCGAAGTCTGCGCTTATCTGTATATCAAACTTTTTGACTTAGCCATCTGAAGCTTCCGATAAGCGTAGACTTCGAGTGACCTTTTTACGAGTTTATCAACTTTGATGATATCCATTTAGGGATTGAAAAATTATGCATAAAAACCGATGAGAAATAAGATGTCTGAGCCAAGATCATTGAGTATATCTGAAGCGAGCAAGCAAATACGAACTGGAGAACTATCGACAGTAGAGCTAGTCTCTTCCTGTCTGGAAAAAATCGACCGGCGGGAAGGAACCATCCATGCCTGGGCCGAAGTGTATCGGGAACAGGCGATGAAAATGGCCCATAAATGTGACAAAGACGTATCTGCAGACAAGCCACTGGGATCCATGCACGGCATACCCATCGGTGTAAAAGATATCATCGACGTCAAAGATATGTGGACGCGGGCGGGATGTACAGTCTATCCGCCACGAATTGCCTCATCAGACGCACCTGCAGTCACCCGACTCCGAACAGCCGGCGCCATCATTTTGGGAAAAACCGAGACCACTGCTTTTGCCAATAACGACCCGGCGCCGACAAAAAACCCCTGGAACATCGCACACACGCCCGGTGGATCAAGCAGTGGCTCCGGTGCTGCGGTGGCCGATAGAATGTGTCTGGCAGCTCTGGGTACTCAAACAGGTGGATCGATACTCCGGCCTGCAGCCTACAATGGCATCGTCGGTCTGAAACCTACCTATGGTGAGATCAGTCTTAAAAGAGTAATTCCGGTATCCTGGACACTAGACCATATCGGACCACACGCAAAACGGGTGGAAGACGTAAAAATACTGTTTAACCTGTTGAAGGAAGACAGGCCGGAGTTGTTCGCGCATATGACGACCAGAGCAAATCATGACCGCCAGAGAGCAGAGCATGCACCCTTTCAGCTGGGTTTTTTTCGAAATTTCTGTGAACAGGAGGCATCGTCAGCGATGACCACCCACCTGGAATCAATCTGTCAAGTTTTCGAAAAGGCGGGTGCACACATCGTTATACTCGATCTGTCAAAAGCCTTTACCAGAGCGGCCGCTGCTCACCGGGTCATCATGGATACAGAACTCTCAACCTACCACCAGGATCTTTTTGGCAGGCTGCCAGAGCAGTATCCGCCTAATATAAGAGCCCGGATCGAGAAAGGATTGACCATTTACGGCCATGAATACATGAGAGCCATCCACCAGAGAATCACCTTTCAACAGGAGCTGTCGGAGGCACTGACATCCGTCGATGCGGCGATTTTGCCGACAGCGCCGTCCAGTGCGCCAGCTGGCCTTGAATCTACTGGGTCACCAGTTTTTTGCGTCCCATGGAGCATGTCCGGGTTTCCTGTTATAACGATTCCATCTGGATTAGACGATAATGGGCTGCCGATAGCAATCGAGATCGGTGCGAAACCGTACTGCGAAGAAAAGCTGCTGGAAATTGCAGCCTGGTGCGAACAACTGCTTCCATTTCCATTCAGCCCGACAGAATAAAGGGTACCTTGAAAAATGAGAATTATGGGCGTCTCGAAAACTCGCAGGCCGGTTAAAAATCGGCTACAACACGAACCATACCGTCGGCTCTCAGCTGACTGATATGGTAATACGCTCCATGCAGTATTTCCGAGAGTCTGCGCATGGTAGCAGAGCGGTTTCGGAGTGGTCCGGTATCGATGGTGATTGCCGGGATGTTATCCCGTCCGATCCGTTCAACGATCAGAAAGAGCTCGCTCATGACCTCTGTAAGTCTTCGGTTGGGGTCATAGGGGACATTCGCCTCGCCGTCAGAAAGGATAACAAGCAGCGGTCGTATACCAGGATCCTTGAGACGCTCGGTTTTTACCACCCGCCACGCCTTCATCATACCATCTCCAAACGGTGTGGCACCCCCTGTAGGCAGGGCCTTGAGGCATTTTCTCGCCAGGGTCAAGCTCGAAGTTGGCTGCAGAATCAGTTCGGCTGTCTCCTCACGAAAAGTAACCATCCCGACCCGGTGCCTTTTCTGATAAGCCTTCGCAAGAATTGCGAGCACCGCCCCTTTTGCCGCTTTGATACGCGCATATGTCCCTTCTCCCATTGAGTCTGAAGAATCAACGACAAAGACAATCAATGTTTTCTGGGGACGGTTATAGATCTTTTTTCTAAGATCGCTGTTCGTTATGCTAAGTGTCTGGTTATCGCTGAGATGAGTGCGGTTGAACAATGCGGCCCGCAGAGTTGCATCCAGGGCAACATCATAAAACCGTTCTCCTTCATGGACGGGAACAGCCCTGATATAGCGGCCCGAGGTCGCAGCAGCCCGGACTGTCCTTTTCCTGCCCCTTCTACTCCCCTCAACCTGCAGTGTTTCAAGCTCCAGATCCTCTACACAGACTAGTTCATCTGCATCGAAAACAGCTTTTTTTTTTCTTCGAGAAAAGAAAAAAGCATATCAACGTTTGACGCAGCCATGGCCCCCGGTACCTGCTCCGATATTTCATCCCATGGCTCACCTTCTTCTTTCAGTTCGGTGGGAGTTTTTTCAACTATTTCCCTGTTCAGAACCCCGGCCAGAATTTCTTCCAGTTTTTCCTCAATAAGTTCAGCCGTTGTCAAAGGGATATTGGTAATGCGGTGAGGCAGGACAAATCGTGCTGCTTCGAGTATATGCTCCTGTCCAATCTCATCATCTTCAAGAAGTGCGGCGAGTGCGCGAGCCGTTTTAATTATTGCAATATCGGAGCGGTGCCCCTGTGCCTCCACCTCGGTAGACAAAATAACCGCCAGTTCCACCATCTTCTGTGGAATCGCTACTCCCTGAACTCGCCTTCGCGCTGTCAGTATCTGGTTCGATAAGATCGTTTCATCTACAGCCCATTGTGAAACAAATGATTCGGGGTCTGTGTCAAAAGCTATCCTGCTGGTAACAATTTGTTTACGCTGGTCAAGAGCAGTCACACTACCGACCGTCAAACTGAGACCGAAACGATCAAGAAACTGAGGCCGTAACTCCCCTTCCTCCGGGTTCATTGTCCCCACCAGCATAATACGTGCAGGATGCGAATGCGATATACCTTCCCTTTCGACAACATTAACACCGGAAGCCGCTGCATCAAGCAGAATATCAACCAGGTGATCATCAAGCAGATTCACTTCATCTACGTAAAGGATGCCCCTGTTGGCAGCCGCAAGCAGACCAGGCTCAAAGTTCCGCTCCCCTGTTTTCAGCGTCTTTTCAATATGCAGGGTGCCGACCACCCTGTCCTCCGTGGCACTGAGAGGCAATTCAACGAGGGGCATCGAGCACATCTCTACTGACAGGATTTCACCCGCATCACGCTTCCCGGCACAACTATCACACATTGTACTTTCATCAGTCGGAGAACAGTGATAAGGACAGCCCTTCACCACTTCTATTTTAGGAAGTATCCTGGTAAGTGCCCTGACTGCTGTAGACTTTCCTGTCCCCTTATGCCCGCTGATCAGAACACCACCAATACCGGGGTCAACGGCATTGACCAAAAGCCCGGTTTTCATTTTTTCCTGGCCTATCAGGCCGGAAAACGGAAAGATATGTCGTTTCATCATAATACGTTTACGGGTACCTTGGAAATGAAGTTGGTAGTACCAATATAACTACCACCGTAACAACGGTAAGCAAGACGGCATAAGTACCTTGGTGGTGAATTTTATATTCATAATTTTAAAACCCCTTTTCCGTTTTCTTGTTTTTTATGACAGACTTTCAGAAGTAAGGTACTAAAAAATAATACAAATAAATTGTCGGAGAATGTACTCAATTATCCTGAATATTCCAATAAAAATATATAAAAACGGTCTGGCAATAACTAAATTTATTGAGTAACCTGAACCTTCAGCTGTCCCATCACCTTTTACCCCTCTTTTTAAGGAAACAGAAATGGACTATGATTTTGCCCACTGTTTTGAAAAACTCTCAGGTATAGCGCATACAGTCAATTCCAACCAGGCCGCTGCAGAAGAAATAGCAGCAATCTGCAAATCCCATGGTGCCGGCTGCATTGCTCTGGCCGGTCTGCCGGAATCCGTGATAACGCATATTGAAGCTCAATGCAGTGACCTCAAAATACTGAAAGAACCTTATCTGTCAAAAGACCTCCCCGGTGCAATTGATAACGCTGAAGTGGGTGTAACAGGCATAAGCTTTGCCCTGGCCCAGTCCGGTACAATGGTTGAAATCTCCACCAACGATGCAACCCGGCTGGTATCAAGCCTGCCCAGTACATATATTGGCGTTTTTCGGGCGGAGGATATTGTCGACAAGTACCATGATGGGGGAGAGCGCATTCGTGAGATGGCCAACCGTCATGACCACAATCTGGTCATCAGTTTCATCTCCGGGCCAAGCCGAACTGCTGATATAGAGCTTAAACTCACCCTTGGAGTCCATGGTCCTGAAGAAGCCCATGCAATTATTATAGATACGAAAAACTGAAATTACTCACCACTCATCCCACAGACAGAAGGACTCTTCCATGTCAAATGACCGCTATCCTCATCTGTATGATAAAATAAACGAATCACTCTCTGACCGTTCAAAAAGCGACCTGCTCTTCGGTTGCATGAAACGAGGCCGAGATAGTCGGGCAACTGCACTGGAGAGCCTGCCGGGAGGTGCCGCCTTCCGTGATGATGTCAGGAAAGCTAAAGAGCGCTGCATTGAGAATCATCCTGAGCTGAAAAAACAGTTTATCGAAAATGTCAAAAAAAGAGGCGCCACAGTTTATGAAGCGCAGTCAGCTGCAGATGTTATCAAATACTGTCTGGATCTTGCCCGTGAACGGGGAGCCAAGACCATTGCCAAATCAAAATCACTAACCACTGAGGAAATCGAGCTCAATCATCCCCTCATTGATGCGGGCATTGATGTTGTCGAGACTGATCTCGGGGAACTGATCATTCAGCTGGTCAACGAAAAGCCCTACCACCTGGTATTCCCATCCGTCCACAAAATGGTCCCGGAGGTTGCCGAAATTTTCTCAAAGGCCACGGGCAAAGAAGTAGCAGAGGACATCCCGAGTATAATGAAAGTCGTACGTGAATACGTCCGACCTGTTTTCCTCAACGCCGACATCGGTCTTACCGGAGCCAACATCGGCGTTGCAGAAACGGGTGCAATCTGCATTGAGACCAACGAAGGAAACGGGCGGCTTGTTTCAAGTATCGGTACCTGTCATGTCTGTGTAGTCGGAATGGAAAAAATTGTTGAATCCATAGAAGATGCCATGTTGATGATACTTGCACACCCGGTAAGCGCCTCGGGCCAGCTGCCGACAACCTACGTCACCTGGATGCACGGCCGTTCGCCACTGGGTGAAGGTAATGACATTCCACGGGAAAGCCATATTATTATCCTGGATAACGGACGCTCGGCAATGCGCGATGATCCGGACATGAGAGAGGCTTTATACTGTATTCGCTGTGGAGCCTGCATGAATGTCTGTCCAACATATGGAGCCGTCGGAGGCCACACCTTCGGCCACATCTATCCCGGCCCCATGGGAATCTGCTGGACGGCGGGAGTACACGGTCTTGAAAAAGCGGCTGATTTTGCACAACTCTGCGTCTCGTGCGGACTCTGTAAGGAAATCTGTCCGGCCAAGATCAACATGCCTCATATCATTGCAGAAATAAAACATCGTGATTCTAAAAATAACGGCCATCTGCTGGTCAACCGGGTGATGATGAAGGCTGATAGAGCTGCAAAACTCGGCAGCGCTACGGCACCGCTGGCCAACTTTGCCCTCAACATAAAACCGTTTCGCAATGTACTTGAAAAAGCCATCGGCCTGTCCGCAGAA
>DAOVUU010000213.1 GCA_030632405.1 Desulfobulbaceae bacterium
AACAAAGACCGGACGGCCCTTCCCCTGAAAAAACTGACAGGGTAATGCTCCTGCGACAACGATTATCCCGAATATTTTTCCTGCGAAAGTTCTTTTCCTATCCCGTATCCCTCTCTTTTAAAACTATCCAGAACCTTGGCCTGGTCCGGATAGTTAAAATAGGTACCAGCTATGTGTGGGTTCGTCTGTTTCCTGTGCGCAATGAAAAAAGCCTGGAGGATTTTTTCATCAACCGCTTTGGACACCAGCTCTACTTGACATTCTTTAAAGATTATACCGAGAAGGTGTGGGGAACCTCCTGCCGAAACATTACCGCAGAATGGGGTGCCCAGCGCATAAAAGGACTCTCGATTTCCAAAGCGGTTCTGCACGCCCTTACATCCCCCTGGAAAAAGAAGGGCAGCATTGACCAGAAGGACACGGAAACAAGTCTGATTGAGCGATTCATGTACCCGAAGCTCGGCCCTGGTCAGCTCTGGGAGGAAGTTGCAAAAATTGTAGAGAAGCAGGGGGGAGAGATCCATTTTAACAGGGAGGTAAAAAAGCTTGTTCTGGAAGGTGATCAGATCACTACAATCACCGTTGCAGACACCCTTTCGCACACCGAAGAAGAGTACACGGGAGAAATAATTTTTTCGACTATGCCTGTAAAAGATCTTATCGGCGGCATGCAGGGCAGTGTTCCGAAAAAAGTACGCCATGTGGCAGAAAACCTGCCCTACAGGGATTTTATCACTGTAGGCCTCCTGCTGAAAGAATTAAAGATAAAAAATGATACGAATCTTGCCACCCATAAAAATCTCGTCCCTGACAACTGGATCTATATCCAGGAAAGGGAGGTTAAACTTGGAAGATTACAGATATTTAACAACTGGAGTCCCTACCTCGTAGCAGATAAGGATAATGCCTGGATCGGTCTTGAATATTTCTGCAGTGAAGGGGATGAGATGTGGGAGATGGATGACGACAAATTCATCAAGTTTGCAATCGATGAACTGGCAAGTATCGACATCATAGAAAAAGATAAGGTACTGGATCACACAATTATAAGGGTTCCAAAGACGTACCCCTCATATTTCGGCACCTATAATGAATTTGACGTGGTAAAAGATTTTGTGATCGATATTGAAAACCTGCACCTTGTCGGAAGAAACGGGATGCACAAATACAATAACCAGGATCACTCAATGCTCACGGCGATGGTTTCCGTTGATAACCTGGTAACCGGCGAGAAATCCAAGAGAAATATCTGGGAGATTAATACGGAGGAGGATTATCACGAAAAGAGTTAAACCAAGGCAATCATCGGGTTGACTACGACTCCTGGCTGACCGAACCATTTTTTTTCAGTTTACTGCAGGCAAAAACCGACATCATGGAGATATAAAAGAGCACAAGAGGATAGGCTGAAAAAAGTGGCCGATGCACGGTCCACAGGGTTATTTTCACGTATGTCAGCACACTCACCAGTGAGATGATACCACCCAGGGTTATCAGACCGAACATCGCTGCAAAGTCTATCTCCCGCCTTATGATGGACTGACCCAGAAAAAAAAGGTGGATCAAAAACGCAAGAGGAAAGAGAAGAGGGACTACAGCCTTGTAACCGGCAGCAATATCGGTGAAAATTCGAAATTTTTCAATTATCATATGCATATAATAATCGGGGTAGGCCTGTATCTGGGCCAAACGCCCGGGGACGATTTTTTCCCTGGTAACAAACTTGTAGGCCCGGAACATCTCCCTGTTAGCAGTTGACTTCCGCTTCAAATACTCGTCTTCACCAGTGCTAAAAGATTGAAACGTTGCCGCATGCTTGAGGATGTCCCAGAAATAGACAGGGATAATCTTTATATACTCAGCCCGCCAGACAGGCTTTATGGAGGGCTTTCTGTCCAGACAGGGTATGGCTCCTGCTTCACAGGCTGTACTTATCTCCTCTCCCACCTTGCGGTAAAATTCCAGAGCTTCCGGGAGAGAATTGGCATTACCACTCTTTCTAACCATATCCCGGAGTACCCATATATAGTAGGATTGTGGCATCTGCGCACCTTTTTTCCCTTCCTCAAAATAAGGTTTCAGCTGTCTAAATGTCGGACTCACCGCATAGGCAGCGTTCTGATTTTCCCGGCCCACCGGAATATATCTCTCACTTTTTTTCACATTGATATTCATCAAACCTCCCAGTGCCGATTGAAACTCGGGGGTTTTCAACTCGATGATACAGGGCACACCATAGTGTTTTTGGTTGAGGCTGGTAAATGTTGTTGTAAAACCTGTGAAAATTATCGGGATGGGCAGGAGGAATGCCAACCGCTTCAATATATTCCCCCAACCCATTTCGTTGTTGATCACCAGAAAGTAGAGCGCAAACAGACCAAGGGAGGGAAGGAGCCAGATCCCTTCTTCACGGGTGTACCAGAGAAGAGAAAAAAACAACCCGAGGGCCACACTCCAGAGTATTTTACTCTTATATGAATAGCCGGCCCGTAGAAGCAGGCCACCCATACAGGCAAACACTGCAAGCACCAGAGGCATGGATAGCCCAAAACGAAAAGCCCGTCCTGCGCCCGGATAGGCATAACTGAAAGGGTTTAAAAGAAGCAGAAAGAAAATGGCCATAAAAATCCATCGAGCCTTGAGCAGCGGTCGAACAGCCACAACAGCCAGAACACAAAAACCCGAGTGAACCAAGTGCTGGACAAGAAGAAGAGGCATACCGGTGTGATGTGCGGCAGCTATAAAAAGAGGGTAGACAGGGCCTTTGACCAGGGTCACCTGATTGTAAGGCCCGAGCCATGCACCGCTGAGGATATGTTGAGCCAGTTTTACAAAGAGATAGTCATCATGTGGTGTATGTGTTGCCAGAAAATCCTGCGCTTCAACCAGCCACAATCTGGCGAGAATAAGAAAGACCATCCACCAGATAAGAATGCGATCATCGTTTGTTTTTGCTGAAGTCAAATGCACGGGTTTAAAACGCTCAATAATCATAGCCGGGATACAGAAAAATTTTGATCCTTCAAAAGGGAATAGCCCCTTGCTGGTGACAGGTATTCGCCCAAACCGCCGAGCCTCCTATCCTAGCTTATCCGTACCGTACTTGCAACACCTTCACTAAATTGAATTTTTGCCGAAAAACACATGCCCTGTTGTGGATATTCAAATAAACCGTTATGATGATGCTCCTTCCGGGTTCACCAAAAACCATGCATAAATACTGGTTGGAATCAGTAGTGTCCGGTTTAAATTTTGCAGGAGGATTCATGGATAATTTTTGGGAGCGCCATTCAGTAAATTTCGTAGTATTTCGGAGTCTACGCTTACCTCTTAATATTTTCACATTTGATTTGTATCAGTCTTCGAAGTCTACGCTATCTGCGAGGAACTCGCATGATACAAATTGGATGTGAGAAATATTTGAAAATCAAGAAATCTACTGCCAAAAGCGGACAAAAGTTATTCATGAATCCGTTTTGGATGCTTCGCAATTTTCTAACCAGACACCACCAAATAGATCATTAACAAACAAAAGCAACGATGGAAAGAAAAGAGAAAATAGTCGGGATTTTAGGGGGAATGGGACCGGAGGCCACTGTTGATCTGATGCAGCGGATCATTCACCTGACCCCGGCTCTGGATGATATCGACCATATCCGATGTATTGTGGATAATAACCCAAAGGTTCCATCCAGAATAAAAGCCATCATTGAGGGAAATGGAGAGGACCCCGCTCCCTGTATGGCAGATATGGGCAAGCGGTTGGAATCATGGGGTGCGGATTTTCTCGCCATTGCCTGCAATACTGCCCATCATTACTATAGTGCGGTCCAGGATGCAGTTAATATTCCGGTAATCAACCTTATTGAGATTGTCACCAATCATGTGAAAGATACTTTCCCGGAACATGATAAAGTCGGGATACTGGCCTCTCCAGCTGTTGCCATTACGGGACTTTATACTAAAGAGTTTAAAAAATTAGCTATTGAGGAAGTGTGGCCCGACCCTGATTATCAAGATCGCCTCCTTACTATTATCAGAGAGGTGAAAAAAGGAAATACCACCACTCAACTGCTCAATGAGTATAAAAATGTGTGTCGGAACCTACTGCAGAAAGGTGCAAAGACTGCAATTATTGGCTGTACAGAATTGAGTGCCCTTGGTGGCGAATTGCCCATGCATACCATTGATGCAGCTCAGATTCTGGCTATGGAGATTATTCGGAGAGCAAAAGACCAGTCATATTCTCAAATAGGCGCTTGAGAAAATACTCGATATCTCCTCGTAAAAAAAATGATAAAGGGAAAAAACATCCGTCAGACAACGAAAGGAGGGTTGCAGCATGTGTTTAGCTATACCAATGAGGATAACCCACATTCAGGGAAACCCTGAAGATTTCGGTATCGGCCAGATCGCCACGGTTGATGCGGACGGTATCAGCAGGGAAATCCGTCTGGATATCGTTGATCACTGGCCCAATGTGGGCGATTACGTAATCATCCATGCAGGTTTTGCGATCCATACCCTGGTCGAAGAAGAGGCAAAAAAGAACATCTCCCTTCTGCAGGAATTAGCAGAAACCATCCCCGAAGAACTCCTCTCCAGAGATTAAACTCATTATGAAATATCTTGATGAATATCGTGATATTGAACTGGCCAGACCCCTGGTTGAGGAACTCGGAAATTCGGTGACAAAACCGCTTCGTATTATGGAGATATGCGGCTCACACACTATGGCCATCTTTCGAAACGGAATACGGACCATCCTGCCCGAAGGCATGGAACTTATTTCGGGTCCCGGCTGCCCGGTCTGTGTCACCTCCGCCTCCCATATGGACGCTTTTATCTCGATAGCCGACAGACCTGGTATCCGGGTTGCAATTTTCGGCGACCTCTTCAAAGTGCCGGGTAGTCGTGGATCACTGGCCAATGCCAGCTCGAGGGGAGCAAAAATTGATATTGTATATTCTCCAATGGATGGCCTGGAAATTGCCAAGAATAACCCGGGGGATATTGTCGTCTTTCTCGGTGTAGGATTTGAAACAACTACCCCGGGTATAGCTGCAACTCTTCTCGCAGCAAAGAACCAGAATGTAAAAAATTTCCTGCTCTTTTCCACTCAGAAAACAATGCTGGCTCCCATGAATGGTCTACTCGGTGATGCCAATCTGAAAATTGACGGTCTTCTCTGTCCCGGCCACGTATCTTCTATTATTGGTGCTGGAGCCTGGGAACCACTAGTCACCGAATTTGGTCTGGCATGTGTAGTAGGCGGCTTTGAGACCGCAGATCTTCTGAAAAGCCTCATTCTTCTTGCCCGCCAGGTGGGAGAGAATAAACCGAAAGTGGAAAATATCTATCCGCGGGCAGTCTCCTGGGAA
>DAOVUU010000330.1 GCA_030632405.1 Desulfobulbaceae bacterium
ACAGAAAAAATGAACCGTCATTCATAACAGGAAAAATTTTTAACGCAAATCTACTGCCATGTCAACCAATTTGTGGCTTTTTTATAACAGAAGGAAACTCCCCGCAGTCAGCGAAACATTATCTTTCCGTGAGAATCTCCGATACTGCCTGTGGAACAAATCGCACCGCTTCACCAAGCTTATCCACCATGGGACCACCCGCCTGAGCCATATCAGGCCGACCACCGCCTTTTCCGCCAACAATTTTTGCGATCCTGCCGATGAGGTCACCGGCCTTCACTCTGGCCGTCAGATCACTGCTCACTATTGCCAGGAGTGCCGCTTTACCTTTGATACTTCCGGCCAGAACAGCCACCCCCGACCCCATACTGTTCCGGACCTTATCTCCCACCTCTCTCAGTGTTTTTGGGCTGTCCAACGGAATTTCGGCAGCTATCACCTTGATTCCCTCAACGGTCACTGCACCATTCATCATTGTATCCAGATCCGAGCCGGCAAGACGGGTTGAAAGATCCGCAACCTGCTTTTCAAGTTTTTTCTGACTCTTTAAAAGAGTCTGCAGTTTTGTGAAAATCTCTCCACCAGGCACATTTAGAACTGATGCAACAGCCTTTTCTCTCTGGTAGGCAGCCTGAATATCTGCAAAGGCAACACCTCCTGCCAGAGCTTCTATCCTCCTGACACCTGCGGCAATGCCATTTTCCGAAAGAATCTTAAAAACCCCTATATCACCGGATGAAGCGACATGGGTTCCACCACACAGTTCCATACTGAAATCCGACATCGAAACGACCCGTACGGAATCTTCGTATTTTTCTCCAAAAAGTGCAGTAGCCCCCTCTTTTATGGCCACATCTTTATCCACAATTCTGGTGCTCACCTGGCAATTTTCCCTGATCATCTCATTCACCAGCAGCTCTATCTCCTCAATCTCCTTTTCACTTACCGGGGAAAAATGTGTGAAATCGAATCGCAGTCTTTCCGGCCCTACCAGTGATCCGGCCTGCTTCACATGATCCCCCAGTACAGTTTTCAAAGCAGCCTGCATAAGATGTGTCGCGGAATGATGAACGGCGGTTGCCTGCCGTTTTTGCCCGTCTACCGTGAGTACAACATCCTCATCGTATGAAAGCTCACCTTCGACGATTCTGACAGCATGGAGGGTTATACCATCGCCGGCTGAACTGGTTGATTCGATCAGTGCCTTGCCTTCCTGCCAGGTTATCTCGCCGCTATCCCCCACCTGGCCGCCGGCCTCCGCATAGCAGGGAGTTTCATAAACAAAAACCCGACCCGCCTCACCGGCTCCAAGTTGCGAAGCTTTCACACCACTACTGCCCAGCAGCCCCCCTATCTTTGTTGTTACAGACAGGTCAGTATAGCCTTTAAACTGTGATTTCAATCCCTCTGCAGCCAGAGCCTTTACTCCCGTATCCCACAATGCAACAGTTTCATCCTTACGGGACGATCTTGATTTTTCTCTCTGTCCCTCCATCTCCTGTAGAAAACCCGCCTCGTCAAATTCCAGTCCTCTTTCCAGAGCGATATCCCTGACAATATCGAAAGGAAACCCGAACGTATCGTAAAGTTTAAAAATAAAACTTCCCGGGATAAGCCTGAGATCCGCCTGTTCGAGACGATTTATCTCTTCATCGAGCAGGGTCAGGCCATGTTCCAGTGTCTCCCTGAACCTGTCCTCCTCACTCTTTACAACTTTGTCTATCAGTGCAGCAGCATCTGTTAGATGGGGGTAGGCGTCTTCCATCTGCACAATCACCTCCCGGCAGACTTCCTCCAGAAAAGGGTTATCCAGACCAAGATGCTTTCCATAGCGTACCGCCCGCCGCATTATTCTACGGAGAACGTAGCCGCGTCCCTCATTTGCGGGCAGCACACCATCTGCAACAAGGAAAACTGTAGCTCTTGCATGATCCGCAATAACACGCATGGCTGTATCATCCTGTCTGTTTTCTCCATAACTCTTGCCCGATAAATCCTCAAGTCGTGCTATAATCGGTGTAAACAGATCTGAATCATAATTATTAAACTTGCCCTGGAGAACTGCCGCTACTCTTTCCAGCCCCATACCGGTATCGATACTGGGTTTAGGTAATGGAGTCATGACCCCGTCCTGGGAGCGGTTAAACTGCATAAAAACAAGATTCCAGAGTTCAAGAAAACGGTCGCATTCACAGCCCAGGGCGCAGTCTGGACGTCCACATCCTGCCTCGACACCCTGATCAATATGAATTTCTGAACAGGGGCCACATGGGCCTGTATCCCCCATTGCCCAGAAGTTTTCCTCTTCCCCCATTCTCACTATTCGCCCTTTGGGCAGATCTTCTATCTGCTCCCAGAGTTCCTCGGCCTCGTCGTCATCTTCAAAAATGGAAACCCACAGTTTTTCCTTCGGCAGTCCCAGCTCAACTGTCAAAAAATCCCAGGCAACCCGGATAGCCTCTTTCTTGAAGTAGTCGCCAAATGAAAAATTCCCCAGCATTTCAAAAAAGGTATGATGCCGTGCAGTATATCCTACATTCTCAAGATCATTATGTTTACCCCCGGCACGAACACAGCGCTGGCTCGTTACCGCCCGTACATAGTCGCGTTTGTCCTCTCCCATAAACACCATTTTAAACTGAACCATTCCTGCGTTGGTAAACAACAGGGTGGGATCATCTTTTGGTACAAGAGAAGAACTTTCAACAATCTGATGACCGTTTTTTTCAAAATAGCGCAAAAACTTACTTCTAATCTCATTTCCTTTCATAATTCTGACACTCATTTCAGACTATAGACTATAGGCTATTAGGCTATAGGCTATTAGGTTAAAGTTAATTAGTACCTTTGATGGCGTCGTAAATACTACATCTAGCCAATGTTTCGTCATTCCCGCGAAGGCGGGAATCCAGTTATTTCAGCAGGTTCTGGATTCCCACCTGCGTGGGAATGACGGCGGCGGAGACTTTTGACGAGTTCATCATCTTTGAATATTTTTTACGCTTTTCTATCTCTCGAGGCAGATACGGTGAAGGTTTTTGTCCTTGCTAACAGCCTTCAGCCTAATAGCCTTCAGCCTGCTTTATAATATGGGGCAGCACTGCCTTGAACGCCGGAGTCCCTGCTTTGCCAAGCAGTTCATAAATCAGCATCTCCGCAGGCCCGACAACCGCCCCCATCTTCTCCAGTCGCGCAAGCCCCTGTTGATGATTCAGATCTGATCTGGAAGAAACACCATCCGACACAACCCAGACAAAAAAACCTTTTTTCAAAAGTCCCATTGCCGTCTGGTAGATACATATATGTGTTTCAACCCCCACCAGGACCATGGTGGTAACAGTTTTCGGTAATCTATTTATAAATAGTGCCGTCTTCTCATTCCGCAGGGCGTTAAATTCGACCTTGTCAAACTGCGGCAGGTCACCGACCAGAGCTTCAACACCTGCCACATACGGACCAAGCCCTTTTTTATACTGAGTATTAGCTAAAACCGGCATCTCCAGAATTTTTGCACAGTGCACCATGAGTTCAACTGTTGAAGCCACTTCCTCCGCTCCATGGATTTTCGCCATCAGGCTCTCCTGCACGTCAATAATCTGCAGACAATAATTTTCGGGAGCAAGCAAACCGTTTTTCGTCATTATCAGTCCTCCAAATTACAGCTATTAGCCATTAGCAATAAGCTTTTAGCTAAAAGCCAACAGCTAATTGCTGATTGCTAACAGCTAACTTTTATTCATAACTCACAGATCGAAAAAATCTACCAGGTGACCTCCAGTTACAACGGAAGGCAATGGTTTTAGACCGTGCCTGTAAACGTACTTGAATACTGATTCTTTTTACAAGAGATAAAATCATTACTTTTATCAATATTGATGAATTCGTCAAAAGGTCATTCAAAGTCTTTGATATCTATTTCCTCCCCACCAAACA
>DAOVUU010000405.1 GCA_030632405.1 Desulfobulbaceae bacterium
AAAAACAGGCCCAGCGGCCTGTTTATGCCCCATGAACTCTATATGATGAAAGAGTACCCATATGAAGAAAACGACAATGCCGCTCTTTTTCGCTACCGGCTCACAGAAGCATTATTAAAAGAACGCTCCCAGCTCTATATCAAAAATTGTAGTTCCGGCTGTCGCCTCGATACATATATCTGTAAAGCATGTCTCGATCAATATCTTAACAAACACCTGGCCCAGAAAGAACAACAGGAACAACCACGAAAAACCTTCCTGGTCATACAGTATTTTGCCAATGCCCTCTCACTGGCTATAAAACGCCCCCATCTCCACCGTATGTTTATAATGGAACGATGCCCTTATTTTCATTTTCAGATACAGGATGCAGAAGGTACACAACCCAAAATCACCTACCCCGGCAGAAAAATCCATACATTCAACAACCACCACGACCGGAGAAACCTGGCGGCGTTCACCACGGATCTGCCCCATTTAGTAAATCACTTCAAGCAGGAGATTGCCATGTGCCAGGGAGCAGCCGTCACAGAAATAACCGAGAACTATCCGGAGTCAATTTATTCTTATCTTCTTGAGGCATTTAAACGATACGGAGCGGAAGATGCTCTGCAGAAAGAGCTGTCCATCCTGATGAAAACCGATACCATTCATTTCTTTTAACAAAAAACAACACTCATTATCTCATGGAAACACTCATTAAAAAACAATTTTGTGCAATTGTCGGGGAGGATCGCTTTCGTGATCAACCCGAGGATCTGATCAGCTGCTCTTATGATGCATTTACGGTGGAGGCAGTCCCCGATCTGGTTTTACTGCCACTCACCACAGCAGAAATCTCAGAAATCCTTAAACTCGCCTCCAAACACCGGATTCCGGTAACAGCCAGGGGTGCTGGTAGCAGTATCTGCGGTGCGCCGGTGCCGGTAAAAGGCGGGATTGTGCTGGCAATGACCAAAATGAACCGGATTCTGGAAACCAACACACCTGACCGGTACTGTATTGTACAGCCGGGTGTTATCAATGGTGACCTGCAGACAGAGCTGGCCAGGAGTAACTTTTTCTATCCACCCGACCCGGGAAGCATGGCTTTTTCGACTATCGGGGGCAATCTTGCCCAGAATGCCGGTGGACCCCGCTGTCTCAAATACGGTGTCACTGCCGACTATGTACTCGGTATGGAAGTGGTGCTGGCCAATGGCGATATAATTCGATTTGGCAGCCGGAACGTCAAGGATGTAACGGGCTACCGACTTTCCGGACTATTCTGCGGCTCTGAGGGGACCCTCGGAGTGGTAACAGAGATAACCCTTAAGGTAATGCCGCAGCCGGCAGCTTATCGCACTGTCCTTGCAGTTTTTAACGACCTGGACGATTCCGCAGCTACGGTCTCTGACATCATCGGCGCCGGTATACTGCCCGCTGCCCTGGAACTGCTCGACAAAGTGCTGATCAACGCAGTGGAAGATGCCAATAACATCGGTCTCCCCCGCGAAGCTGAAGGACTATTACTGATTGAAGTCGACGGCAGTGAGGAACAGGTCGAAAAAGAACTGGCATTGATCATCGAAAAAACGAAAAAAAACAACGCTGTCAATATCCAGGAGGCCAGAACCCCGGAAGATAGAGATAATCTCTGGCAGGCCAGGCGTTCTCTCTATCCCAGTATGGCCCGCATAAAACCAACCTGTATCGTTGAGGATGCTACGGTGCCGGCCAGCAAGGTCCCGGAGATGATCAGGGGAGTAAGATCAATTGTCAACAAATATGAACTGTTGTGCGGAATATCGGCTCATGCAGGAGATGGCAATATGCACCCCTTGATCGCCTGTGACAAACGTGACCATGATGAAATGGAGCGAGTCGAAAAAGCTATTGAAGAGATCTTCGAGCTGGCCATGAGCTTTAACGGTACCCTTTCCGGTGAACATGGAATAGGGATAGCAAAACGCAAGTATCTCCCCATGTCCGTAGACGAATCGACTCTCAAGTTCATGCACAAATTGAAACAGGCGATCGATCCAGATGGAATTCTCAATCCCGGGAAAGCGATATGAGTGCCAAACCAAACAACCTGAAAGCTCCCGAGGTCCTTCAATGCTCCAAATGCGGAGCCTGCCTGCCCGCCTGCCCTGTATATCTTCAGAAACTGGAAGAAGGGGCAAGCCCCCGTGCTAAAGTGCAGCTCTCAAAACACTATACGGAGCAGAATCTGCCCACCTCCAGTCATCTGAGCAGTCTCATCAACCGCTGTCTGATGTGTGGCAACTGCACTGCTGCATGCCCCAGCGGAGTGGAGCATCTGAGCCTGTTTATGCGTATGCGCAGCTATATGGCAACAGACCATGGGGAGGGATGGCACCTTAAAGTTCTCTATCATTTTTTAAGCCATGAGCAGCAGCTGCGACTCGCCTCGCGTTTTGCCAAACTGGGCCGTAACCATATGCTTGATCACCTGGCCCGCGAGTTCAAAGTTGGTAATATCCCGGCCAAACGATTACCAAAATTCAACAAGAAACCATTCCGTGAACAGGTCGCTGAGACAATTTCCCCAGATACCGATTCGCGCGGTACAATCCTCTATTTCACCGGGTGCGGGACCAACTACTTATATGATCAGGTCGGACACTCCCTTTGCCGCATCCTCAACGTCATGGGATTCCAAGTTGAAATCCCCAGGTCCCAGGTCTGCTGCGGACTGCCTCTGTTTATTCACGGTAATCTGGAAAAAGCGGCGTCTAATATTAAAACGAACATCAGTCTTTTTAACCGGGATGATATTGTTGCCGTTGTGACCGATT
>DAOVUU010000299.1 GCA_030632405.1 Desulfobulbaceae bacterium
GGTTCATCTGTTATCAGAGTAAATGTGTACAGCCCCAATAGAGTTTTTTCTGCTTCTATTTTAACCAAAGCTTCTTTGCCAATAAATGACTCTTTTTCCAATTTGACACAAAATCCCAGGCCAGCTTGGTACGGATTAAATTCAGGCGATAATTCCGACCCCCAATAACAATAGCCTTTTTCTAAATGAAGAGAATCAATGGCACGATAACCGGCATTTTGAACTGAAAATTCCTGCCCGGCATCCCATAAAGCTTCATATACATGACAGGCATATTCGGTTGGAATATAAAGTTCATATCCCAATTCACCAACATAGGTGACGCGAAGAGCCACTACAGGAGCGTACCCGATTGTTATATTTCTGCAGGTACTGAACTTAAATCCATTATTGCTGATATCATCAGGTGATACCTTCTCTAATAATTTTCTGGATTTTGGCCCGATAACATTAATCACACCATAAGCCGACGAGGCATCCCTTAAATAAACCGAATAGTCATCCGGAAGATGCTTTTTAAGCCATTCCATATCATGGAGACCAAACGCTGTTCCAGTAACGATTAAAAATTTTTGATCTTCAATTCTTGCGATCGTGATGTCAGACTCAACATTTCCTTTTTCGTTACATAGCTGTGTATAAGTGACACTTCCTACTGGTTTATCAATTTCATTTGCAGCCACATAATTCAAAAATTTAAGTGCACCTGGACCTTCGACTTCTATCTTACTGAATGGCGTCTGATCGATCAGCACGACATTTTCCCGGGCCGCCTTATGTTCTGCTGCCACATTTTTAAACCAATTGGGCATTTCAAAATTAAGCTCATCTTTAGGCTCCACTCCTTCGGGTGCAAACCAGTTCGCTCTTTCCCAACCATATTTAGCACCAAATACAGCCCCTTTTTCTTTCAACGTCTGATATAACGGGCTTCTTCTGATACCTCTAGCGGTATCGTGTTCTTCGGATGGCCAATGAATCGTATAGTGTTTTCCGTATGCCTCAGACGTTCTATCAACACAATATTTTCTGCTGCGATGATATGAGCCAAAACGCCTGATATCCAACGGCCAGATATTTAAACTGGGTGCACCTTCGATAATCCACTCAGCCATCATCTTGCCAGCTCCGCCACCTGCAGCGATTCCAAACGCGTTAAACCCTGTCGCGACAAAACAGTTGTCCAGTTCCGGAGCCGGCCCCATTATAGCATCTCCGTCAGGGGTGAACGCTTCCGGTCCATTCACCAGTCTTGCGATTCCCGCTTCACCCAGACATGGTGTCCGAATTTGGGCAGGAGTGGAAATAGATTCGAAATGGTCGTAGTCAGGTTCCAAAAGTTGCGAAATAAAGTCATTGTCCACCCCATCTGTTGACCAGGGTATTCCATTGCGCTCATATCCTCCCATAACCAATCCACCAACCTCTTCTTTATAATAAATGAGGTTATCTTTATCCCGGATAGTGGGAATATCAGTTGGCATATTTGGAATAGGCTCTGATACCAGAAACTGATGTTGAAAAGGAACCAGTGGCACATTAACTCCAAGCATTTTACCTATCTGGTATCCCCACATACCACAGCAATTTACAACAATGTCACATTTAATATTACCCTTATCGGTTTTCACTGCCTCGACGCGTTTGTTTTTAACATCAAACCCTGTTACCAATGTTCTTTCATAAAATGTGGCACCCCTGTTTCTTGCTCCTCTAGCCATTGCCTGTGTAATTCCAGCCGGATCTGCCTGTCCGTCTGTCGGCATGTAAGCAGCTCCAATGACATCGTCGTAAGAGATAATCGGGCATAACTCATATGCTTCTTTAGGGGAGATCATATTCATTTCCATCCCAAAACTACGGGCTGTAGTTGCTCCTCCTTTCAGTTCATACATCCGAGCTTGAGTTTTGGCCAAATGCAGACAACCGGTTTGTTTCCACCCAGTGGTTAAACCGGTTTCTTTTTCCAGTTCTTGATACAGTGACACACTGTACTGCAGCATTCTGGTCAAGTTACGATCATTTCGAAATTGCCCCACCAATCCGGCGGCATGCCAGGTGGAACCACTGGTTAACTCACCTTTTTCGACAACAACGGTATCTTTCCAGCCCATCTTGGTTAGGTGATATGCCACACTACAACCAATAATACCGCCTCCGATTATGACTACCCTCGCGCTATCTTGCATGATTCTCCTCTTCATTAAGTTTAAAGATAGTGGATCAATTTGAAAAGCCAGACAGACAAAAACAACTTACCCCTGAAAAATAGGAGAGAAATTTACAGATCATCAAAATCTCAAAACACAGACAACCAGATGTCTAGACATCTGGTCAAAAAACATGACACAGAGTAAGAGGATATGTCAAGGAAAAATTTTTACAGGAACACAATCTGTTTGCAGGAAGTCAGAAAATCATCATAACTACCGCCCATGAATAATGAGATTTGACAGCACCTCATTGACGGCAATTTGTCACCTGAAATAATTTACTGGAATTTAAAGGGGAATATACTGCAGTCTTGACACATAACTCATTGTTAGTGCGATGGCACAGGCGACTACGGGAGTGAATATCCAGGCCAGGAAAATCCGGTTTAGGGTATTCATCTTGACTGTGCTGACCCCTTTCACAATCCCTATTCCCAGCACACCGCCGATAACCGCCTGGGAGCTTGAAACAGGAACACCAATCAGGGTGTAGATGTGAATTGTCAGAGCCAGGGACAGTGACACAACCAGTGCCGAAAATGGATCAAGGTCGACAAGTTTCTTGCCGACGGTATCCATAACAGGACGACTGAACGTCACTATCCCCAGGGCAATACTGAAACCACCGATGATAGCTGCATTCAGGACGCTGATCATACCGGCACCCACAAACACAGCCGTTACATTGGCAACATTGTTCGCTCCAAGTACATAGGCACCGTAGCTTGCGGAAAAGATCAAGCCGATTCTGAGCATGCGGTCTGCACCGAATAAAGTGACGGGTAGACGGTTATAAAAATAGGCCAGAACCTTATAGAGAAGTACGGCAATCACCGCTGCACCGACAGGAGTAGTCACCCAGCAGAGAACCACTTTACCGAGGCCGGCGGAATTAAGCTGGTTATTCAAAATCCCCATGCCCAGAATAGCCCCCACCACTGCCTGTGAAGTGGACACGGGGAGAGCCATGACAGTCATTATGGTCACGGTGAGAGCTGCTGCAACCGAGGAGGTAACGGCCTGATTGACGGTAAGGCTGGTTAACCCCTTGATGGTCTCAATTCCGGCCTGACCGGATATAACAGCACCGATGATAACAAAAAAGGAGGCCAGCAGTGCCGCCGTCCAGAAGCGTATCATTTTGGACGACACAGCTGTTCCGATGATGTTGGAAGCGTCATTGGCCCCCAGAGACCATCCGAGGAAAACTCCACCGAGCAGAGACAGCATCATACCCGCCGTTTTAAGGTTAGAATGTTGATCAGCTTTGAAACCCTGTCGGCCTGATCGGAAATATCTCCTACGTTAATAACAAGTTCTTTGATTTGAAGTTTGAGAAAAGGATCTATGTCTGATGACTCAAACAGTTTTGAGATGATTCGCCGTTCAATATGATCACAGTGGCTCTCATTGCTGTCAATGGTGCTCATCAGGGAGCGTGTACCTTCTTCATTTTTTAAGAAAAGTTCAGCCTGTTTTGATAAAAGTTCACACGAGTCAATACTGATACGGATAAGGTCCTGGAAGTCGGGGACAAGTGGTTCAGGGATAACCAGCCGCTGGTAGCGGATCATGAAAAGAGCTCTTTCCAGAAGATTGGGGATTTTGTCCAGGGAGATGAGGAGATTCATGATATCCCCCCTGAAATCAGGGATCAATGCTTTTCCGTACATGAGACTGTTGACCTCGTCCAGAATATCATCTGCGATGGCCTCGTATTTATGGGTCTGCGACATCAGAAAATCAAATTCTTCACAGCGCGGCTGCGCCATGCAGCAGACCAGTGCTTTGTAGAAATTTTTCTGGATCAGCTGAAACGTTTCAAGATAAGTGTATATCAGCTCTTCAACCCGAGTATCTTTTTTAAAGAGAAATCGAAACATAGTCAGTCCGGCTATTGATAGTGGGAACGGTTTTCTAAATTACTGATCTTTCTATATAATATTTCTCTGAATATTTCAACCAATTCTTCCGGGCTGCTGGCCAGATAATCAGGCTTTTCCTGCTGTAAAAGCTCCCTGTGATGGAATCCCCAATCAACACCAATA
>DAOVUU010000027.1 GCA_030632405.1 Desulfobulbaceae bacterium
ATCTTTCATGGGGCCAGCCTCCTCGAGTGGTTACCAGGTTTCACTATTATAAAATTCGCCAAACAGCTCCTCGTCACTTGGCTTGTCCTCCGCAATTGGCCTTGCTACCCAGGTATAATTCAAATAGTGTTTGAGGGAGATGTTCTCATTGGTGATATTTCCTGCCCAGACACCACATCCCATACTTGAGGTCATAGGCAGGCCATTGGTAAAACTCCCGGCGTTGGCCTTGGACTGAGGCTGTCGAACCATCATCCTGCTCACTGGAGCAGTTTGGGCAAGTTGATGAATATGATCATCATCAAAGGAATAAATTCCGCAGGAATGACCTTTTCCCTGGGTATTGTAAATATTGGTTATCATGTCCAGCGCATTTTCAAAACCACTGTATTTAAAAATTGACAACAGGGTTCCCAGCTTTTCAGTGGAAAATGGATATTCTTTACCGATTTTATTTTCCTTTATAATAAGAAACTTTGTATCATCGGGAATTGAGAAACCCGCTTTTTCCGCTATTTGCCCAGCCGGGCAGGCAATGGTATCCATAGTTCGATGACCATCTTTCCAGAGGGCTTTCTCAAGTTGAGCTTTTTGCTCATCGGATACCAGATACCCTCCTTCTTTCTGGAGCTGATCTAAAAAGGCATCGTAGATAGTTGCCTCGACAACCAGGTTACCGTCTGCCGAACACCCGGATCCGAAATCGGACATTTTACTCAACATACTGTTGTGGGCAGCTTCTTCGATATTTGCGGTCTCATCAATAACCATGGTCGAATTTCCCTGCCCCGCTGCATACGCTGGTTTCCCAGACATATGGGCCGATTTAGCCATGGCCGGACCACCGGTTGCGATAGTCAGATCACAAATGGCCATCAGTTCCTGGGCCATGGGGATAGAGGGTTTTTCCGCACAGACATAGAGATCTTCAGGTAAGCCAAGTTTTTTAAGGGCCTTACGCATTACCCGGACAGTCTCAATAGTTGTCTGCTTTGCCCGTGGGTGCGGGGAGAAAATCACAGCATTTTTTGCTTTAAGGGCGTAGATGCCCATACCCGGAGGGGTGAGAGCCGGGTTTGTGGTTGGTACCAACGCGACCACGACTCCAACCGGTTTTGCATATTTCACCAAGCCCTTCTCAGGAACTTCCTCGACAACACCAACACTCTTCTGACGAAGTGCATCACGAAGTATTCCTTTGATTTTAAAACGCTTTCCAGGTCGACCTTCCCTGTCTCCAAGGCCACTTTCGTCAACTCCCATGTGCGCCAGGCGGGTAAATGTCTTTTCATTGGCAGCCGCCCAGGCAACGGCCTGTATGGCTCTGTCAACTGCAGCCTGGTCAAGATGTTCAATCTGTTTCTGAGCTGCACCTGCCCGTTCGAACAGTTCCCGTGCGTACTGTTTTTCTTCTTCGGTAATTGGTCGTGCCATGGGTCAGTCTCCTCGTTTATACATGAGCTTAAAGGTCTGATATCAAGTGATTCGATTTATCTATTTGAGATGTATGGGTTCTCTTGTGCAACGGTCAATACAACGCCACAGACAGAAGGCTGAGGGCATCATTTACAATGGGAAACCAGATTAAATTGAAAACAGAACCACGTTCCGCTGAATAGGATACACCTGAGCCCCTTGCCTGTCAATAAAAATAATGAAGGAGGCTCTGTATGTGCATATTTTGGGCCGGGAAACTACTGCCGGGGCGCACCAAGTAATTCAGAAATTTTACCTGTGGCCTCCAGAAGATTTTGTACTATTTCATTCTCACGGTTCTTTGAAAAGCGTTGTACAGGTCCGACAATAGCCAGTGCAGATTCAACCTTACTCTCATGATTAAAAATGGGGCCGGCGATGGCTGCAACTTCGAGTTCCCGCTCTCCCCTGTTGGTCGCATAACCACATTTCCTGATAATAGAAAGTTGCTCCTCTATGTTTTTTGGATCCGTCATTGTTTCCGAGGTGAATTTCTCAAGCGTGGGCCGGCTGAGAATTTTTCCAGACAATTCTTCCGGCCCGAAGGCCAGTAAAATTCTCCCGGCAGCAGAAGCATGTAAATCCATATTGTCTCCTTCCTGGATGGAGAAAACAAGACTCGAGGAACCATACTCTCTTGCCAGGCAGAAGGAAGTCTCTCCATCAAGTTGAAAAAGTGCAACAGATTCGCCAGTAACATCTGCCAGCTGCTTCATAATAGAACGGGAAATTGTTACCAATGTGTTGGAATTTTCATAAATTTTTCCAAGAGTCATAAGTTTTGGACCAAGCCTGTAACTTGATGAAGGCATACGGGTGAGAAAACCCAGGGCAACAAGAGTACCGCATAATCTATGAATACGACTCTTATATAGTCCAGACTTCTCACTCAACTCACGCAGCGAGAGCTCGGATTCTCTGATTGTAAAATAATCCAATATACGCAAGGCGGTAGCAAGGCTATCTACTATGGGTACGGATGTCTTATTTTTCTTTTTATCTTTTTTTTGCACAATCGCAGGGGGCATGAATATTTCTCTTTTTTGAAGTTTAGCGACTTCTTCGAGTTTATGATAAGAACCTCAAATCCCTTTCGAACAATCATATCAAGTAATACCGAATGTTGTGGGACCAGTATTTGGTTCTTGCTGAAAGGACGCAATTCCACACAAAGGGATAAACTGATTATGCGTGGAAAGCAACTGAAATTGATGCTCCAACTGAATAACCGGAATATGGAAGAATATTGACAATATCCAGGCCCCATGGTATTCTGTTTGTCGAAACACCATTCTTCTTGAAAGGACAGACGCCTTGGGAAATTAAACATCCCCCCCGAAAAACAGAGAAAAGTATTTCACTCAGATGAACAGAGAACTAACAGGTGTAATCATGCAAGACAAAAAGCAGCAAACAACCCTGCTCCTGGAAGACGAGGCATTGCGAGATGGTCTTCAGATAGAGTCGCAGTTATTCACCATCGACCAGAAAGTCGAATTTTTCAATTTACTGAAAAAAGCAGGTGTCAGGCGGATACAGGTAGGATCCTTTGTTCACCCTAAAATTGTACCGCAAATGGCCAATAGCGAT
Source organism: Desulfobulbaceae bacterium (assembly GCA_030632405.1). Taxonomy (GTDB): domain Bacteria; phylum Desulfobacterota; class Desulfobulbia; order Desulfobulbales; family Desulfocapsaceae; genus Desulfomarina. The sequence continues at coordinate 3,067 of DAOVUU010000027.1, forward strand.
GAATTAATCGCAGCTCTGGGGAAACAGGAGGATACGGTGATTTCGGCTTTGATCCTCAACGATAAAGGACTGGATCGAGCATTGGCCTGTGCAGTCCCCCATGTAAGCATGTCGGTATCGATAAGCGATACCCATAGTCTAAAAAATGCACGCCGGCCTGCTGCGGAGGCCCTGACCTCGATGGTTGATCTCATTAAAAATGCAAGAGATCAGGGGCTTGAAGTCCGGGCGGGCTTGCAAAGTGCGTTCGGTTGTGTTTATGAAGGAGCGATCTCCGAAAGCGCGGTACTGGCAGCGGCGGAGAAAATGACCACGGCCGGTGTCAATGAAATCAACCTCGCCGACTCATCAGGGATGGCAAACCCTTACTCCATCAGATCTCTGGTTAAACTGGTTGCCAGGGAATTCCCCGAAATTCGGATTTCTCTACACCTCCACGATACGAGGGGATTGGGCCTCGCCAATATGTTCAGTGGTTACGAGGCCGGTGTCCGGGTATTTGATGTCTGTGCCGGTGGATTGGGTGGCTGCCCGTTCATTAAGGGAGCGGCAGGTAATGTACCGACAGAAGATGCTGTAAATATGTTTGAGTCCATGGGAATCGACACGGGCATAAAGCTCAAGCCCCTGATAGAAGCTGTCGCATTTCTTGAAAAAATACTGAAACGTCCACTTCCCGGACGCATGACGCGTGTACTGAACTTTCACCAATCTTGTGGTGTTCAGTGAAATATCGTACACTAAGGCGAATCAAGAAAATGTTGAATAACCAAAAAATTCCAGTAGTGTCCGGTTAGAAAATTGCGTTGCCTTAAACCCTCTCGCAGATAGCGTAGACTTCGGGATCCTAACCGGACACTACTGAAAAAAATCAAAATTAATTATAGGAAAGGAGAATCATGAGGCAACAGAGTACATTACAGGTAACTGTACGAGGAACAGTGATCGGTGGTTCTCGGCCGCTTATATGCCTGCCGCTGGTTGGAGACACGAGGGCGAAGGTTCTCCAGGAAGCAAAGGAGCTAATCGGATTGCAGCCGGATCTGCTGGAGTGGCGGATTGATGCCTACGAAAAGGTGGAAAACGTCGTTGAGTGGTTGTCGACATTAAAAGATTTACGAAAAATCATGGGCGAGATCCCCCTGATATTTACCTGCCGAATAGACCTGGAAGGTGGACTTAAAAAGATTGCCCAGGAAAAACGGCTGGAGTTGGTTACCGCAGCAATAGAATCCGGCGATATTGACATCGTCGATATCGAATTGTGCAACGAAGAAGAATTTGTACAAGCCATAAAAGTGGCGGCTAAGGCTAATAATGTCAAATTAATCCTCTCCCACCATAATTTTAAAGAAACACCCAGTGAACCGTTTATCTACGCCAAGCTGGTCGAAGCGCAGACTGCAGGTGCTGACATCTCGAAACTTGCGGCAATGCCCAGGAATTATGGCGATGTATTAACTCTTCTAAGTGCAACTCATAAGGCCAGAAATGAAGCAGTGCAGATCCCTATTGTAACCATGTCCATGGGACCGGAAGGGGCAGTCAGCAGATTAGCCGGAGGTCTGTTCGGTTCTGATATTACGTTTGCAGTTGGCCTGCAGTCTTCCGCACCAGGTCAAATACCGATTATGGCTCTGAAAAACGCCATGGCTCCGCTCTACAGCACGTGATCAGGTATCACCGGTTTTGTAACAACGCGAGAAAATTTATCGCAACTTCTTGGTCGGTACAATAGCACCACTAAGGCGAGCAACACCCGCAACCGCCAGCTATCAGTTACTGATGGCATCGTAAAAACTCATCATCTTGTTCGTTGTTACATTTTTTCTATCATTACGACGTACCTTATGTACGCCGAAATAATAGAAAAATTGCACGCCTCCAATATGAAGTTTTTTACTTATCCATCCAATATTAAGGTTTTACGAGTTTTCAGTTACTGACAACTAAGTTTGTACTATAATCACCCTCTGGAGGCGTTATCTAAAATACGCATTGCTCTGGTCGTATTGAAAACCCCGCATACACAGAATTTTGCCATACAGTGCGCTGCGTCTTCCTTGTCCATACGACCTTCTTTCACATGGTTAATCATTTTTTTTGCAAAATTGGGAGAAACCATTCCGTGGCCGCACATTGTTGAAAGTTTAAGGGTTTCTCTCTCTGGAAGCTTAGAGGTATCTCCATGAAATCCGAGTGTATACTCCACCGCATGCGGAGTGATGTCCACCTCACCACAGATGTCCCGGACATCATCAACCAGTGCACTCACATTAACAGAGAGCCCCAGGTCAAGTTTTTCCACATCCTGAATGAACTGTCTCACTTTCTCACGATCATCAAATACCACCGCAGCTGATCCTGGGCCTGGGATTTCATCTATCAACTGTTCATAGGTCGTTTTTTCCTGTCTGCCAACAAAGTAAAGCTTAAAAAAGCTGAGATTTTTTTCTGGCCGGTAGAGGCTGTTTACCAGTGCATTTCCCATATTTATCGGCTGATATTTTATTGCTGTACGCAAAAACGTCTGCGCTTTTTCAAGGGCACCTTCCTCATTGAATCCCTTGCCTGCCATGGCAAAAACAATATAGTCATCGGGTAATTTTTCAGATTTTCCAAATCTGTGCAGCGTATTAGTCATTATCAGTTCTCCATGTTGGTGACAGAAGCGTTGGTAACGCGCCCAAAGCCAAGATTTAATTTTGCCCAGCCAATATCATATCCCTCTTTTTCCAGAATAGATCTGAGCGGATCACCACCCTTTTCATCACAGACTGTGGAGGCTCCGATACTTATCACTGTTTCTGCATTTTTACATATTCCTCTCAAAACATTAAGCGTTCGGACTACATCATCAACGGGCATTGTTATTTCAACAATACAGGAAAGAACTTTCTCATCAAGTACGTCTTCGCGAATGTCCCCGGTTGCCTGACTGATCATCATCTGGGTAATCGGATTTCCCTCTTCAAAAGTGACACCCTCGGCAGCCATTACCCTTGTGGCCTTCTGCACTTCCCTGAAATAGACTCCTATCCCGGGGCGTCCAAATTCCACAACCAGGCCGACTTCGCCCGGTTTAATTCTGTGACTCACATCGTTGGTCTTGACCTCCTCCGTTCCACGTCCATGGACACCGGTTGATTCATGGGTAACCATAGGGTCGCTGAAAGCTCGCCGGACGATTCGCGGCCATTCCAGATCTTCAGGAATAATAGCTTCCGTTGGACATAGATCAGGATCCGGCTGAAATCGAAGACCCACTTTTTTCAGCATTCTTCTTATAATCCTTATAGGCCCCGGCATCAGATGTTCATAACTCAGGCTCCGATAGCAGTTATGACATTCGACACAACTCTCTGCGTTTATTTCGGATAAACCGTCTTCACCTATGTAAATTGCACCGACAGAACAGACTGCCACACAGTTGGCACATCCGACGCATTTTTCTTTTGATATTCTCATAACCTGCTTCCTTTTTCGTGTATTTGTCTTTGTTACTAAGGAGCTGGAAACTCCTAACCTGCAAACTACCTCACATGATCTCAAGGGAGCCAATGTATCCAATACATCAAATAAAAGCAAATTTTTTAGTTTGGAAAACATTCTCTATCGCCACAAATATTGCTGGAAAACCGACCTCAATCAGTGAATATATTATACAATATCAATAATATGTACACAAACATTATATACTTGACGCATATGTTCATATCGGGTAAATATTTTAGCTCTATTTAATATATTGGATACAACAATGATCAAGCAAGTATCAAAAAACCCAAAACACCTCCTGTCTGCAAGGGAAAAGACATACAGTCTTTTAAGAAAACAACTGCTGACCGGTCAGTTTTCTCCTAACCAGAGACTTACAGAAGAATCCCTGGCTAAAAAACTGGGTGTAAGCCGTACCCCTGTCAGGGAAGCACTCCACAAGCTCGAACTGGAAGGTCTGGTAAAAACTGCAGGTGCCAGAGGTTTTTGTGTACCCGATGACTCAGCAGAGGACATGGATGAATTGTTCGAAATCAGGGCAATTTTAGAAGGGCATGCCCTGGCCTGCCTGTGCAAGGTGATCACCGAAGAAGAAATCCACTCTCTGGGAAAACTTGTCCGGCAGGCTGAACATGCTTTCGAATCAGAAGAAATGGCCCTGGTCTTTGAATATAACACCCGGTTCCATGACCTGCTCTATGGATTGATAATCTCGAAAAAACCGCGTCTCTTCAACCTTATAGAAGATATGAGAGGATATGTTTTACGATACCGGCAAAATACTCTTGTCCACGTGAAAGGTGCCCGGCGATCCATTGCAGGGCATAAAAAAATACTGCTCGCCTTAGGGCTTGGCGACCCTTCCCTATGCGAGCATATCATGCGAAATCATGTGTATGAAGCAAAGGAAGATACGTCACAAACACAACCAGAGGAGTAAAAATGGAATACAAATTTCTAGGATCTACAGGGATTCAGGTTTCTCAGCTGTGCATGGGTACAATGACATTTGGTAATGAAGCGGATAAACAGGAGTCTGCAGCCATGTTTAATCGCTGCCGGGATGCGGGCATTAATTTTTTTGACTGCGCCAATGTATACAGCCAGGGAAAGGCTGAGGATATCCTGGGACCTCTGATCACCAAATCCAGGGATGAATTTGTCATAACCACTAAGGCCTTTGGCCAGATGGGCACCGATATCAATGCCAAAGGTTCCTCTCGACGAAATATTATTGCGTCGCTTGAAGCAAGTCTCAAGAGACTTCAAACTTCGTATATTGATATTTATTTTCTGCACAGATTTGACCCGAACACCCCCCTGGAGGAGACCCTGGCAACACTGAGTGATTTAGTGACTCAAGGCAAAATCAGGTACATTGGTGCAAGTAACTTCGCAGCCTGGCAGGTTGCTATAGCCCTGGGTGTATCAGCACAGCATGACTGGCCCTCAATTCAATGCATGCAGCCAATGTATAATATCGTCAAGCGCCAGGCTGAAGTTGAAATCCTCCCCCTTGCCCAGTCTGAAAATGTCGGTGTGGTCAGCTATAATCCTTTGGGCGGTGGCTTACTGACGGGAAAATATGGTCGAAAGATTGAATCCTCCCAGAATCGGCTTGGTCGTGAAGAAAATTATGGAAAGAGGTACGGTGATGAATGGATGCTTGACGCTGCAATGAAATATGTGGCCTTTGCCCGCGAAAACGGTCTCAATCCGGTAAGCCTTGCCGTCTCCTGGGCAGCGGCTCATCCGGGGATAACTGCTCCGATTATCGGAGCAAGAAATATCGGGCAACTCGAAGACTCGCTGCGCTCTGTTGAAATCGATATGACACCGGAATTATACAAAAAAATTGCAAACCTGACGCCGACCCCGGCACCGGCTACTGATCGAACAGAGAATTTCAGATAAACGATAGAGAGCTTGAAATGAGCAGTCTCAAAACAGACCTGGAGCGTAAACTCCGAGCAGATATTGAAGGCGAGGTCTATTTCGATTCCTTCAATCGGGGTCGTTATGCAACCGATGCATCACAATACCAGATGATGCCCATCGGCGTAATAGTACCACGAACCATGGCTGATGTGCGGGCTGCCATTACACATGCCCGCACAGAAGGTGTGCCTGTTTTACCACGGGGAGGTGGCTCTTCACAATGTGGCCAGACCGTTAACAGTGCCCTCGTCATCGATAATTCAAAGTACCTCAATCAACTTTCAAATCTCGATGTCGAAGGATTACGCTGTACTGTTGAACCAGGCATAGTCCTGGATGAACTGAATACACTTTTACAGCCCCATGGCCTCTGGTTTCCAGTTGATGTCTCCACCGCCTCAAGAGCCACCATAGGCGGGATGGCAGCTAACAATTCCGCAGGCAGCCGATCAATCAGATACGGCATGATGCGGGATAACGTACTTTCCATTGCTGCAACCCTCGCTGACGGAACAGATAAAAACTTCGCCACTGTAAAGCCACCCTCTTCTGTAGAGGAAGATTCATCCAACACTCTTATCCATAAACTTCTCACTCTCGGCAAGAGTGAGGCGGAGGAGATAGCCCGTCGACTCCCCGCTGTGCTGCGCAGGGTCGGCGGTTACAATATCGATGCACTGGTACCCGATGCCAGGCCAAACAACCTGTCTCATCTGCTTGTCGGCTCGGAGGGAACCCTTGCCTATTTCCGCCAGCTGGAACTGAAACTCTCCCCCTTACCAAAAAACAAGACTCTCGGCATCTGTCATTTCCCCACATTTTATTCGGCAATGGACTCGGCGCAGCATCTGGTGAAACTACAGCCCACCGCCGTTGAATTGATAGACCGGACGATGATTGAACTCTCCAGGGATATTCCCCTTTTTCAACCTATAATTAAACAATTTGTCCGTGGAGAGCCTGAAGCCCTGCTTCTGGTAGAATTTGCAGAAGAGGACCAGCAGGAAAATCTGTCCCGCTTAAAACAACTCTCCGAAGTTATGGGTGATCTTGGATTTTCATGGAAAAACTCCGGCAACCTGTATGGCGGTGTTGTCGAAGCAATTGACCCGGCTCTACAGCGTTCTATTTTTGAAGTGCGTAAATCCGGCCTCAATATCATGATGTCCATGAAGGAAGAGAGAAAACCTATTTCTTTTGTTGAAGATTGTGCTGTCAAGCTGGAAGACCTGGCTGAATTCACAGCAAAACTGACCGACATTTTTGGTAAATACAATACCAGAGGCACCTGGTATGCCCACGCCTCAGTCGGCTGCCTTCATGTACGTCCGGTACTTAATTTACGACTTGACCAGGATATCAAGGCCATGCGCGCCATAGCCGAAGAGGCCTTCACCATGGTTATGGAGTATAAAGGATCTCACTCAGGTGAACATGGCGACGGTATCATGCGCTCAGAGTTTCACGAGAAGATGTTCGGCCCCCGTATAGTGAAAAGTTTTGAAAAAGTAAAAGAGTATTTTGACCCGGACGGGCTGTTCAACCCTGGAAAAATCGTCAATCCACCCAAAATGGATGACCGGAGCCTGTTCCGTTATGCACCGGAATATAAAGTTGATGATTTTAAAACAGTGTTTGACTGGTCGCTTTGGCCCGGCAGTGGCGGTGGATTTCAGGGTGCCGTCGAGATGTGCAACAATAACGGTGCCTGCAGAAAACTGCATGACGGAGCCATGTGCCCCTCGTATCGCGTCACTCGAAATGAGAGGGATTCAACACGGGGGCGTGCCAACACATTACGGCTGGTTATCTCGGGTCAGCTTGGCCCAGGCGCGCTGGAATCAGATGAAATGGCTGAAACTCTGAAACTCTGCGTGTCCTGCAAAGCATGTAAAAGAGAGTGTCCCACCGGCGTCGATATGGCGAAAATGAAAATCGAAGTAACCGCCGCCAGAAAAAACATAACTGGTTTTTCTCTGCATGATAATCTGATTGCCTGGATGCCCCGTTATGCTCCCTTTTTAGCTAAAATTTCCTGGCTTGCAAATATGCGGGATGGTGTACCCGGCACAGCCCGTATCTTTGAGATTGTCGATGGATTCACCAGCAAACGTCCCCTGCCCAAATGGCGATCGGATATATACAAACCAGCCGAATCTGCTGGACCTGACGGTGGTAAAGAAGTGATCCTCTTCGCCGACACCTTCAACACCTATTTCGAATATGAAAATCTTGAGGCCGCCAGGGATCTGCTTATTGCCGCCGGCTATCGAGTACTCTCTCCCAGACCAGTTGAGGATAAGAGACGGCCGGTCTGCTGCGGCCGGACATTCCTGACTGTGGGAAAGATTGATCAGGCACGGAAAGAGGCTGTTCGCCTTGTGGAAACATACTACTCCTACGCAGAGCGAGGTGTGCCGATTATCGGCCTGGAACCGAGCTGTCTGCTGAGCCTTCGTGATGAAATACCATCTCTGATCCCGGGAAAAAAATCTGCTGCAGTTGCCAGAGAAGCTGTACTGTTCGAAGAATTTTGTGACCAACAGGAAATAAAACTCGAATTTAAACCGATAGCCCCTAAGGTATTGGTACACGGTCATTGCCACCAGAAGGCCTTTAATTCCACAAACTTTCTGAAACAAACGCTGAAAATGGTCCCGGGACTTGAAGTAGAAATGATTGATTCGAGTTGCTGCGGCATGGCGGGTGCTTTCGGGTATGGATCTGAGACCTACGAGACCTCAATGCAGATGGGGGAACTTTCTCTTTTCCCGGCGGTGCGAAAAGAACCAGCCGACACGCTCATTGTCGCCGATGGCGCTTCATGCAGGCACCAGATAGAACACGGTACGAATCGTAAAGCAGTTCATGTTGTCCGTGTGCTGCATCGAGCGATGACCAATGAGAATAGGTAGATAGATTTTTTTAGGCTGAAGGCTGTTGAAAAAGCAAAGTAACGAAAACGGATTCATGGGTAACTTTTGTCCGCTTTTGGCAGTAGATTTCTTGCAGGATCTAAACTGGACATTACTAAAATAAAATATATTTATCCGGTATCGATGCCGGAATACAGATAAAAAGCAACATAAGGGAGAGAAATAATGGCAATTACATTGCGAAGCAGTGAAACAACAGACGGGAGAAGAATGGCCGGTGCGCGTGCCCTGTGGCGGGCCAATGGAATGAAGGAAGAACAGTTCGGCAAACCGATTATCGCAGTTGTCAACTCGTTCACACAATTTGTCCCTGGACATGTCCACCTGCACGAAACAGGGCAGATGGTCAAACAGCGTATTGAGGAACTCGGCTGCTTTGCGGCAGAGTTCAATACCATTGCCGTTGATGAC
>DAOVUU010000179.1 GCA_030632405.1 Desulfobulbaceae bacterium
AGACAGAGAACAAGGATGATCGGGCTTAATACATAATTGGGAACCCGCAAAATCTGTGAAAATATTTTTGCGCCGCCAAGTCCAAGACCCAGGAACATGAGATTGGCAAAAAACATACCTATAAAAACAGCGTAAACCACATCAGCATTCTGGATAAACAGCAGAGGCCCAGGACGCATGCCGTGAATCAGTAGAGCCCCAAGAATAACAGCGGTGGTGCCGCTGCCAGGTATTCCAAGTGCCATGGTCGGAATCATCGCTCCGCCTGTTGCAGAGTTGTTAGCGCATTCGGGTGCTGCAATGCCTTCCAGACAGCCGGTACCGAATTTTTCAGGAGTTTTAGAGAATCGCTTGGCTTCGTTATATCCAATAAAAGAGGCAACCGTGCCGCCTTCCGCCGGCAGAATACCAATAAAAGTACCTATCAGGGATGAGCGTATCAGAGTCGTCTTCACCGATTTAATATCCTTCCAGGATGGCAGCATCCCCGAAATTTTCTTATCGATAACAACTTTTTTAATCCCGCCCTCGGCCTGCCTGAATATTTCTGTGGCAGCAAAGAGCCCAATCATCACCGGAATAAAACTGACACCATCCATCAGATGTGTAAGTCCAAAATCATAGCGGCTGAATCCGGATATCTCATCCATGCCCACACAGGCAATAAAGACACCGATTGTGCCTCCCAGTAAATTTTTCGCAACCGATTTTGAACCGAGACTGCTGATCATGCTCAAACCGAAAATAGAGAGGGCGAAATATTCAGGCGGACCGAATTTGATGGCAATCTCAGCCAGCAATGGGGCCAACAAAATCAAAACGACAACACTGAACAGCCCTCCAATTGCAGAACTGATACAGGCCATTCCCAGTGCTCTGCCAGCCTGCCCCTTCTGGGCCATGGGATATCCATCAAAGGTGGTCGCCGCCGCCGCGGGTGTCCCCGGTGCATGAACGAGGATTGCAGCAATGGAGCCACCAAAGGTCGCCCCGCAGTAGAGGCTTACCAGCATGGTGATCGCCGGAACCGGCATCATTCCATAAGTAAAAGGTATAAGCAGAGCTACCCCCATGGGAGCAGTCAAACCGGGCATTGCCCCGAGAATCATTCCGCCCAGAACACCGACAAAAACAGCCAGAAAATTCATTGGCTCCATGATAGTCATGAATCCGACTATAAGTTGGTCCATTACAATAGCTCCTTTACATCAAAATTCCGGCAGGCAACTGCACCAAAAGAACTTGATTAAAAATAATATAGATAAGAATGGGTGTGACTATCGCGGTGATAATAATAGGTCTCTTGCTCTGGACTCCCCATACCTTCATGATGGCCACAATAAATAAGGCTATCGAAACAAAAGTCCCTAGATATGCAGCGCCAAAACCAAGGGCGATGGCACAAATCATCGATCCGGAAACCCTCCTAAATGCCTCTTTTTCCATCTTCTTCGTAACTTTGTCTGGTCCCTTACGAATACTTTGAATGATTATAACCAGGGTTAAAAACATGGCCATGACCAGCACCACCCGCGGAAAAAAAGCTGCCGTTGTATGGGTGAGCACCACGCCCGAACTTTGAAACGTATAACTTATCCCGTATAGGACAATGAATATCACCATCATCACAATGGCCATACGCAAGTCTTTATTATTCACTGTTCAATCCTCAATTTTCGTTAACAGGCTCAAGAAACACCAGGATCTCTATTGCAAATTCGAGTAAAAAGCTCATCAAAAAACGAAGGACCCGGTTATGAATCCGGGTCCTTACCGATCAACCTGCTGCTATTTCTTCATATAGCCCAACTCAGTCATTGCGTCCTTCCAAACTGGGTATTTTGCATCCAGGAAATCATCCCAGTCTTTACCGATCAAGATACTTTCTGGTCCCATGGAATTGTCTTCCAGATAGTTCTTGTAGATACTATGGCTCATACTTTTCTTAAAGGCAGCTCTCAATGTCTCAACTATTGCATCAGGAGTTCCTTTTTTGACAACAACACCGCGCCAGGTAGCCATTTCAACATCATAGCCCAGCTCTTTAGCAGTTGGAGTATCCGGAAAAGCCTTCAAACGATCTGCTACCAGAAACGCAGCCGGCTTCACATTCCCTGCATCAAACTGGCCCATAAATTCACTGGGGTTCAGCACGCCCATATCAATGACCTTACCGAGAAGCGCCACAAGAATTTCGCCACCGCCTTTAAATGGTACGTATTCGAATTTAACTCCTGCCGCCTTAGCAAATTCATGGGCAGCTACATGATCTATACTTGCCATATGGGCAACACCTACTTTTATTGCTCCATCTTTTGTTTTTGCTTTTGCGAGTACTTCCTGGATATCTTTATAGATACCGCCATCCTTTGTAGAAATAACAAGAGACTGAGGATCATAACATCCCCTGACAATACCAATCACATCTTCACGAGTGGCGTTACAATTCCCTCTGGCCATGGTGGCGAGGTTTGAATTTGTAAATGAGTTGATAGTATAACCGTCAGCCGGGGCCTCCATCAAATGGTTAAGCATTCGGGCTCCAGAGCCTCCACTCATGGTCTGGATAACAATATTTGTTTTTAATATCCGTCGAAGGCGAAGGGCCACTGTCCGTGAAAAAACATCTGTTCCCCCACCTGCAGAAGAGTGGATATACCAGTTGATCTGTTTGCTCGGGTATTTATCTTCAGCCACAACTGAAGTTGCTGACTGCCATAAAAACCCAATAGCCAGGGCCGCTACAAGACCCAATTTGAACTTTTTCATACCTTTCTCCTATGCATCGGTTTATAAAAGACAGATCATCTTCATGATCAATCTGCCGTTGTTACTCTTTTCCATTTTCCAGACTGTAGAGCTGTTCAATGACTACATCAAAATCAGCCTCCAGGGCCAGAATCGCCTCGACAGAATCGCGGTTTTGAATTGCCTTGACAATTCTGTCATGTATATCCAGCATCTGTTCGATCCGTGATGGATCTTTCTCGTAATAGAGCCTTCGCATATTCTGCCACAATGGCTGAACGGTGATATCGAGCAGTCGCTCAATTATCGATATAGTGATGGAGTTCTTAGTTGCCCTGGCGATAGACAGATGGAGTTCTTTGCCTAACTTGGTATAGGCCAGATAGTCACCGGCAAGACCTATATTATATTTTTCCTCCCAGACATCAGAAATCGCCTGAATATCTTCATCGGTTGCATCCCGTATTGCCATCCGAACACTACCGACTTCTACCACTTTACGGGCCTGCAGAATCTCATATGGACTTTCACTCTCTTCCAGGATGTTTTTTACCTGTAAGGAAAGATCATCTATGATCAGGTTTTCGGAGATATAGTTCCCGTCTCCAGGCAGACTCTCTATGATACCGACAATCTGGAGTGCGCTGATAGCCTCCCTGACCGACGGGCGACTGACGCCGATCTGCTCGGCAATCGCCCGTTCGGATGGCAATTTACTCCCAGAAGAATACTCGCCCGATTTAATATCAAACAATATCCTTTCCGCAATAATGGCACCTTTGCTTTTAAATTTGCCTCGAGGTACTTTTTCAAAAGAAAACATGCACATCCTTATTCTTGTAGGAATGGGTTTATCTTCTACAGATTATGTTACGGTTTCAGTGCTTCTTCAAGAACGCCTAATTCATCCAGAATCGGCTCAAGACGTTTCTTACTCAACAGCCTGTCTTCATTACTTCGCGGCAGTTCTATATTTAATGTCCCTTTAAAACCAACATCGATAAGCCTCTTGAAAGTAGACTTAAAATCTATCTTACCCTCACCCACCGGCATATGGTGATCAAGGATCAGATCGTTGTCACTGATATGTGTACTGACTATTTTATCTCCAAATTGATCGATAAAAGGCTTTGTATCATCTGGAAGTAGATTGGCATGGGCAACATCAAGGGTCAGGCCAAAATATTTCGACGGTATTGCCTCAAAAACCCTGGTAAATTCCTCTGGATAAACACCCATGTAGGCGACTTCACAGTCATCATGCATTTTGTTCATGTTTTCGATGCCAATTGGCATTTCTAATTTTTCAGCCAGATCAACAACCGGCTTGTAGGTATCAATCAGGCAACGGTAAACTTCTTCCATGAACAGGCTGAAGTGATAACCAAAATGAAGCACGATATACTCAGCTTCCAGATCGTGGGCCAACTTCACATAGTCAAGTAAATGCTGCTGGGCTGCTACCTTTACCGTAGGTTCAATCTCTGCTGCATTCACAAATGATGCAGAATGGAGACCATAGCGAACACCAGATTTATCTCGTAACCTTTTTATATTGTCAATACGTTTGGAATCCCATGTATTCAGAAAATTGTTGGGATTATTGCAACTCAATTCCATCCAGGGGAAACCACCTTCCTGAGCAAAGGAAAAATACTCTTCCATTGGCTCCGGTCCGGCATTAAAACAAAGCTTCATCTCCGACCTCCGTCTGATCTGTGATATTAACTGTTCCAAATACTGATAATTATCATTGCACCCCGTTGATGTCCGTGCATAAATAAAAACAGGCATTGGCCTCACCGGTAAAACTGGTCTTACCGGTATTACTGGTTGACCCACTATAGAGGTTATGATATATCTTTGTCAAGAAAAATGGCACTATCAGCAATGATGGCGTTGTAAAAAGTCCGATCTCCTGCGTTGCAGGTTTTTTACAGACACCCGACACACCACATGTATTGTCGTGTACCTGGAAAAAACGCCACAGGTGGGATGTGAAAACAGTATGTTATTTCAGTGAATTAGATCCGGATATCTGTGAATACTTTCTCAATCAGACCACTTTTATTGACACTGGCAATCGGTTTTTCAGGATCAATTGCTGCAAGTTACGCAGATCTGCCCGCTGCAGCACTGGTCGGGGCTATCCTCGCAGTGTCAATTGCCTCAATGTTCAGACTGACAGTGGATATTCCTCTACGGCTGAGAAACGTCGCATTTACAATCATTGGCTGTTCACTCGGCAGCTCCATTACCAAAGAAGCTCTCAGCCAGACAGGACAGTGGCCCTTCAGCCTCTTTGTTCTCGGAGTTGCCGTTTTGGTGACAATGCTCACCTGCAGCTGGGTGCTCTCCCGGTTCTTCTCCCAGACAGTAGAGACAGCTATGCTTGCAACATCTCCTGGAGCTTTGATCTATTCTCTGGCACTTGCAGCCGGCGGTATGGGAGACATACGTGCAATCATAGTAATCCAGAATATCCGGCTCGTGGTGGTCACCACCCTCCTTCCCTTTATTCTTGATAATTTTGGGTTTGACCCCGGACACACAGATATCCCTGTGGCTGCAGGTGGTACCGGCAGTGTACTGGTTATCCTGGTGGCTTTTATTGCTGGGATGGGTGTCAGCAGATGGAAGATTCCGGCATCTTTTTTACTCGCCGGTATGCTGGTCAGTGGAGTCGGGCACTATATGGGAGTGATCACCGGACGACCGCCCAACAGTATAATTTTTATAGGTTTTGCTGTAACTGGATCGATGGTCGGTGCCCGCTTTTCGTCAATCCCCCTGCACGATCTGCAACGGCTTCTTCTGGCATCGCTCAGTGCCGTGTTTATTTCAGGATTACTCTCACTGGCATTTGCTATCCCTGTCGCTCAAATGCTTGATGTTCCATTCGGTCAGGTCTTTGTCGCATTTGCTCCCGGCGGAGTTGAAGCAATGGCTGCGATGGCTCTCGCACTTGGCTACGACCCCGCCTATGTGGCAACACATCATCTATTTCGGATAATCTTACTGTTTTTCCTTCTTCCGGTTGGTATTAATCTGCTCAAAAAAATCAACAAATAACAATGCAAACCGAAAAGCATATCCGCCTTGTCCCATTAAGGAACAACAGTTGGGGTTCAGTTCAGAGTACCTTGGTGAAATTCACGACCAATGCACTGATATAATATCAGGAAGGCTTCAGGTATTCTGAGTATTTTTTATCTTCCTCTACCAT
>DAOVUU010000171.1 GCA_030632405.1 Desulfobulbaceae bacterium
GATATACGGTAATTACAACAGGTACAATCGTATCCCCCATGGCTTGCGTCTTAGCATTAAAATTCTTGCAAAATTCCATAATGTTGACCCCCTGCTGTCCAAGCGCAGGTCCTACAGGTGGGGAAGGATTAGCTTTCCCTGCCGGAATTTGCAGTTTGATAAATGCCATTTCTTTTTTGGCCATTATATTACTCCAGTGTAACTCGCTTTTGTTTAACAGCAACCGTCTCGTATCAGTAACTCTGAACCCGACTGTTTACCGTAATGTCTAATATTTAAAAGATAGTGAAAATCTCGTGAAAACTTAAAAATTCAGGTGAGGAGTTTTTACCACGCTATCAGGTATTCGAAACCTGGACAAACTCCAACTCAACCGGCGTCTCTCGGCCAAATATTGAAACCAGCACACGCACCCTGCCTTTTTCAGGGAACACCTCATCAACAACTCCCTGAAAATTGGCGAACGGTCCATCGGTTACCCGAACCAGCTCACCAATATTAAAGATGACTTTAGGTCGTGGTCGTTCAGATCCGTCCTGGATTCTACCAATGATTTTGGCAGCATCCTCATCAGACAATGGAATTGGATCCCTGTCATCACCAACAAAACCAACCACACGGGGCATGTTCTGATGAATGGTGTGCCAAGTCTCATCATTCAAATCCATGCTGACAAGCATATAACCAGGGAAGAATCTTCTACTTGAAGTTTTTCTAGCTCCCTTAATCATCTCCACAACCTGTTCCGCAGGCACCAGAATTTCGCCGAAGAACTCCTCCAGCCCGTCTTTTTTAATACGCTCCTCAAGAGTTGCCTTAACCTTCTCTTCAAAACCTGAGTGAACCTGAAGGATGTACCATTGTCGTGCCATAAGATCTGTACTTTCCCTAACCCCGACAAGCGGGATAAATGCCCTGGTAAAAACAACTCACAAGCATTAAATATGAAAAATTCTGTTACCTAACCTGTCTTTTTACCGCAAGACCGACGCCACAACCTTACCCAGCACAAGATCAACCGTCCCGAGATAAATTGATATAACCACTGTCAGAGCAACAACAATACCGGTAAGCCCTAAAGTCATTTTTTTATCGGGCCAGACAATCTTTAGGAATTCCACCTTTACCTCTGCCACAAATTTCTTTATCTGGGCTGGTGAATACGGTGACGGTTCGTCCACCTTCACATTCTTATTTTTTTTCGATTTTGCCTTTGCTGCCATACCTGGTTTCCCCTTTAATCTAACCCTGTTAGTCCCCCCAGAAAATCTCTCGCTGAACTCTTCCCGCCTCCTCGAAGAAGGCACCTTCTGGCAAAGGGTCGCAGAAAACAATTTTTATAGAGGGTTGTCACCAGGGGGGCACTGAATTAAATCAACCATCCTGTCAACACATCGGATCAGCTGGCTAAACACACTCCATCCTAAAACGACCATCCAGGAGAGCAATTAACTCTTCTGGTTGTTATGGCAGGCCAGGAGGGACTCGAACCCCCAACATCCGGATTTGGAGTCCGGCGCTCTACCAATTAGAGCTACTGGCCTGTATAAAACCGTTATTTAGTTTCTTTATGTGGCGTATGCACCCTGCAAAATGGACAATATTTATTAAACAATAGTTTGTTCGGCGTATTTCTTTTATTCTTCGTAGTCGTATAATTACGCCGCTTACAACTTCCACACGCCAGGGTTACGATATCTCTCATCACTTATTCCTATACAAAAATTGTCCCGAACTGATTAACAGATACAGGACAATATAATTTTACCGTACAATAATTACCGGCTGACGATCTCACTGATAACACCGGCTCCGACCGTACGACCACCCTCACGGATAGCAAAACGTAAACCGACATCCATTGCAATCGGGGTGATCAGCTCAATCTCTCCTGCTATATTATCCCCGGGCATTACCATCTCAACACCTTCTTCCAGGGTAACTACGCCTGTAACATCAGTTGTTCTGAAATAAAACTGCGGCCTGTATCCGTTAAAGAAAGGTGTATGGCGGCCACCCTCGTCTTTACCGAGGATATAACACTCAGCTTTGAATTTAGTGTGTGGATTAATAGACTTTGGTGCCGCAAGAACCTGGCCACGCTCTATCTCTTCGCGCTTTATGCCACGTAACAGAGCACCAATATTGTCTCCAGCCTGTCCCTCATCGAGGAGTTTGCGAAACATCTCAACACCAGTACAGGTAGTCTTCTGAGTTTCTTTTATCCCAACAATCTCAACTTCATCGCCGACGTGAACAACTCCACGCTCAATACGACCTGTTGCTACTGTGCCTCGCCCGGAAATTGAAAAAACATCCTCTATCGGCATCAGAAATGGTTGGTCAACATCCCTCTCCGGCTCTGGAATGTAGGTGTCAATGGCTTCCATAAGATCCCAGACACACTTGGCAGCTGTTTCATCTTCAGGATTTTCAAGTGCCTGCAGTGCCGAACCCTGAACAAATGGGATATCATCACCGGGAAACTCGTATTTATCAAGCAGTTCACGCAGCTCCATCTCCACTAATTCTATAAGTTCCTCATCGTCAACCATATCGCATTTATTAAGAAACACGACAATAGCAGGAACACCAACCTGTCGGGCCAGGAGAATGTGTTCTCTGGTCTGAGGCATAGCTCCATCAGTCGCCGCAACAACCAGAATGGCACCATCCATCTGAGCAGCACCGGTGATCATGTTTTTTATATAATCGGCATGACCCGGGCAGTCTACATGGGCATAATGGCGATTTACAGTTTCATATTCAACATGCGCTGTGGCAATGGTAATCCCACGTTCCTTCTCTTCCGGTGCCTTGTCAATATCGCTGAAGTCAGTAAAAGCAGCCTGACCTTTAAGAGATAAGACACGAGTTATCGCAGCGGTCAAAGTCGTCTTGCCATGATCGATATGACCTACAGTCCCAACATTGACATGCGGTTTAGTCCTTTCAAATTTTTCCTTTGACATCTTTTTGTCTCCTCAGGCCGTTAATAAGGTTCTTTACTGATAATACCCAACACCAAACTGGAGCCCACGACCGGAATTGAACCGGTGACCTCATCCTTACCAAGGATGCGCTCTACCGACTGAGCTACGTGGGCTTCATAGTCTCAATACGAGCAATGAAATATGGAGCGGGAAACGAGACTCGAACTCGCAACCCTCAGCTTGGAAGGCTGATGCTCTACCAATTGAGCTATTCCCGCTCAGATATTTATCACCTTACAAAACGAAATGGTCATGGTGGAGGGGGAAGGATTCGAACCTTCGAAGGCTTGGCCGACAGATTTACAGTCTGTTCCCTTTGACCGCTCGGGAACCCCTCCAGGGGAAATGTCTAAAAAATAACAGACAATAGTATACTCTTCCAGTCACTTTGTAAAGTGGTTATATTTATGGAGCTGGCGATAGGACTTGAACCCACAACAACCTCATTACAAGTGAGGAGCTCTACCAATTGAGCTACGCCAGCTCACAAGCTGAGAGAATATACTCACTTCAAAATCTTAATTCAATATAAATTTTCAAATTTATTCATTTTTCCTTACCTCCATTTTAATCTGCCATACGCAATTAAAATTTCGGTTTGCAGCTCTTATTTGCTCCGACAAAAAAAGGCCAAGCCCTCAGAGGACTCAGCCCTTTTTTTTACGGTAAATATAAAAAACTCCTATTTTTGAGCAAATGCACTCTCGCGATATTTTTCAAAAGTGTACGCAGCTGTCCTGTAAATCAAATGCGCAAATTTTGTATATGGCAAATAGAGGAAAAGCATCATGATTGATACGAGATGCAGAAAGTATACAATATACCCAAAAGTTGGTGCGCCCGCCCATCTGAGGAGCTCTGCACCGAGACCGGTAATACCGACAGCGGTGATTTCCCAGATAAGAAACCAGTCGTAAAAAGTCGCCTTGGTATCCAGTTCCTGCTCCGCTTTTTTTCTATTACTCCAGAGTACACTGATACCAAACAAAAGAGCGATGGCAGATACATTCGCTAATATCTTAAATGGGTCTATCAGCAGCATCGGACCGTGCAATGACGGCCATATCAAACCAAGTACATCATTTTTAATCAAAGACCAGCAGGTCACAATGAACAGGCCGATGAAGGCAAGCATTAAGGGCAGATGTCCCCGGACCCTGTCGATATTTACGGTACATTCCCTGAATCGGTTATGCTGTACAATTTCAACAACAGATGGCCAGAGAAATTCTTTGGTAAACTGACCCACCGAAGGGCGGTAATCTGGATTGATCCCCGCATTCTCAGACATGGTCTTCCACATCCTGGTGACCCCTTTAAAAGCGGAAAACAGACCAAGGCCCAGAGACGGCACCATTATAAGTACAATAAAAAATATATTTTTAGCGTACCATTTAAAATCCCAGTGGCCAAAGAACTGCTGATAACCATGGTCTGCAAACTGTTCCGAAGTTGGAATATGCATAGCGCCGGATATCAACCACATGACAAAAATGACAACTACAGGAATGCCGATAAGCATCGGCAGCCCTTTGGCACTTGAGGCCAATTTTGCCAGAGGCGCCGGCCATCCGTAGAAGGTATACGCATAGGCTCGAATTGCTCCTAGCACATCACCGGGTTTTGCTCCTCTCGGGCAACTCTCTGTACAGTCGCCGCACTGATGGCAGAGAAATACGTCTGGATCAGCAATAAGCTTCTCTTTGAGTCCCCATTGAGACCAGATCATTTCCTTGCGAGGAAACGGTGAACCATCTTTTGACAGTGGACATGTTACGGAACATGTCGCGCACTGGTAACACTTTTTAAGTGTGTCACCTCCAGCTTCTTTTAAAGATCTAATAAATTCTAAATCCGGTTGAACATTCATAGTCTCCCTCCTGCTATAATATCAAAATTCAAATCATTTCAACCATTGCCACGACCGGCAGCATTGGACGCTGCTGCACCACAGCAGCGTCATGATAAAAACAGACTAGAAGCCTTTGAACGGATTTGGCCCCATTTCAACAATTTCGTCAACAAAATCATTCAGAAGCTGCGGAATCTTGTCGTAATCGGTAATAGCCACCTGCTCGGCCACACACCGTTCAGGCTCAAGGGCAAGAGTAGACAGGGTATCAGCAATATTTTCCATTCTTTTATCGGCAATTTCAGATCCTTTCACAAAATGGCACTGGTAATCATCGCCATAGGAACATCCTAACAGCATTGCACCGTCCAACCCAGCGGAGAGTGCATCACGAATCCATGCCATATTAACAGACCCCAGACATCGTACCGGGATGAAACGGAGCATGTGATTCAGACCATTTCGCCTCATACCAGCCATATCAAGAGCAGGATACGCATCATTTTCACATACAAATACGATAATCCTCAGACGATCATCATCATCTTCAGGAACCTCTATTGATTTGATCATCGAACCAATGAGGTCAATGTTATAATCCTTGAAGCCAATGATTCTTTCCGGGCACGACCCCATACAGGTACCACAACGACGACAGCGAGTGGGATTGGTAAGCGGTGTTCCCTTATCATCATCATCAAGAGCACCAAAAGGACACTCCTCGGTACATCGTTTACACTGGGTGCATCTCTGCATGAAAAAGTCAGGATACGTTGCATCTCCGGACCGTGGATGAACGGATACCCCACGATCAACAGATTCAATACATTGTATGGCTTTTAGAGCGGCTCCGGTTGCATCATCCACTGCCTCTTCCATCGTCTCGGCTTTTCTTACACCACCACAGGTATAAACACCGGTACGTCTGGTTTCATATGGGAAACAGATAAAATGAGAATCTGCATAACCATCAAAAAGTTCCAGATCAGAAAAAGCCGGTCCCTGACGATAAGCAAGATTGATAGAATTCTCATCAAGAGTCACCGGTACCATGCCGGCAGCGAGGACTACCATGTCAACATTGACAGTAATGTCTTCACCAAGCAGGGTATCCGCCGCTGCGACGCTGAGCTGGTCTCCATTTGCCTCCACCTTCATAACAGATGCTTTAGTCATGAAAATGCCATCATTGAGCTGAGCATTCTTGTAGTATAGCTCCATGTGACCGGGAGTTCGCATATGCTGATACAGAATATATGCTTTACCATCTGCATTATCATCGCAGAC
>DAOVUU010000257.1 GCA_030632405.1 Desulfobulbaceae bacterium
AGTGATCCCGCCCCGGCGACAAGCATTCCTCCGCGATATCCGGCAATATACATTGATGCCAGCAATGCCTGCATTGATTCTTCAGCACATTCAATCCTGTAGGCATCTATCACTATATCCTGTGTAGCGGATGAAAAACCGAGCAGTACCGCAGCAAACGCCATTACCACAATATGATTAGTGCCTGTTGCCGGATCGATGAGCCCCATCCAGATTATTGCAGCAATAATCATAAACTGTGATAGCAACATCCATGCTCTTCTCCGCCCAAATATTCGCGTAACAACGGGAAGAGGCAGAAGGTCTACAAGCGGTGCCCATAGAAACTTGAATGAGTACCCCAAAGCCGCCCAGCTAAAGAAGGTGACAGCTGACCTGACGACACCGGCTTCCCGGAGCCAGACCGACAAGGTGGAAAAAATCAGTAAGAGGGGAAGGCCTGCTGAAAACCCGAGAAAAAGCAGTGCTACAGCCTTGGGATGAAGCCAGGATTTTGCTGTGGTTTTCCACGATTTAGTTTTATTTTCTCTTTGGCCCATTTTCTCTTAGTGTTTATTATTCTAGTTATATCAGGTATCAAATAATTCCAGCAACAGCCCTTGAATAATGGCACTAATCAGCACGTAGAGAGTAAGGATGAGAGTAAAAACCCAGCCGAAATAGTCTATCATTATTGGCAGAAGGGGGATTTTAATTGTCCTGGAGGCAAAGAATACCGCAATTAATCCGTCCCGCATACCGTGACCGCGCAAATCCTCAAGCAGGGGATACCATGCATACATTGGACCGTGACTGACCACTCCGGCTGTCAAGGACCACATCCAGGCTTTATATCCACTTTCATGGCCGAGATGTTTAGCAATTTGTTTGGGCCGTAAAAAATAGTTAAACAGAGCGGTAAGCAGGATAACAACAACTAGAATCGGAAGTATCTTCATCAGGATGCCTCCGCTTTTCTGCAGGGCCTGCATCACTTTTTCATTGCCAACGAGAAAAAGTATCACATAAAGAATAAAGACGGTCAAGAAAATATATTTTCCCCGAAAGGCGAAAGGCTTGTCCTCTTTTTTCATAATAACGCCTGCACAGTAAGAGTCGTCAGCACAGCAATGAGCATGGTGAAGAAAAAGGCCAGCAAATTCCTGTATAACGTAAAACGACCTCCGAACACCTCCACCTCTGCCGGCAACTGGATAAACCCCAGGGTAACCCAAGACAGGATCAAAGCGCTTACTGCATAAAGAGAAACTCCCTGGCCCAGCATTTCTCCACCGATCACGTAACTAACCATCGGGTTGCCGGTACCGGCTGCACCCGATAGTGTACCGATCAAAGTATCAAACAGGGGGTTATCTCTAAATAAGCTGGCAAGCATCCTGGGAGTCACCAGAACTTGAAAGAGACCAACCAGGCCGATAACCCCCAACAACAGGGGAGCCATAGACAGGAAAGCAAGACCGCTTTTCATCAGAATTTTACGAAAGAGTGGTCTTTGTATCGATTTTTTCTTTTGTTTTTGTTCCATGGTTGAGTCTTGGTATGAAAGGCGAACTTTTTACCACGCCATCAAGGAAAAATATTCTCCCAATGGATAGACACTTACTCGCAGCTTACAATGTAAGATTTATTATTCCACAGGAAGTCTGATTGTGAGAACAGGGACTTTGCTTTCATCAACAACGCCTCTGGCGACGGAACCAAGCAGTAATTTACTTATTTTTCCCTGCCCATGGGTCCCCATGACAACCATGTCATAGTTACCTCTATGAATTGTAGAGAGAATCTCCTGCACGGGCTGACCGGCCTTAACAAGGATATTATCAAGAGTAATTTGACAGTTAGGCAAATCTTTCAGCCTCTCCTTACATACGCTCAATATTTCCTCTTTTTTAATATCTACAGCCTTACTCCGTTCATCGTTAAGAGACGGACCATGCCGATCAGAGCCAAAGCGGTCAAGGTCTTTATATAACTGGGGTATTACGTGTATAATAGTTATGTCCGCATCGTACTTATCAGCAAGACTTCTGGCCCAGATCATTGCAGCTCTGGCAGTTTCAGACAAATCAGTCGCGTAGAGTATTTTCGATATTTTAGACATACACCTTTCTCCTGGGATTGTGAATCCTGTTAAGCCCTTTTTTGAAACACTTTTGAACTATTTGCGAGGCGATCAGATCTTGCCTACAGCCACAGCCAATTTCATTATGAACATTTGCCCACAATATATTACTAAAAAAATGAATTGCAAATATTTTTATACAAGCCCCCAGCGACCATGGGTTGGTCCAAAGAGATCCCAGTTCTCCTCTTGCCGTTCAAAAAACCATTTCTGAAATACAAGGTCGGGCCGGGGGCCGTTAAAAGGGAAACTAAGATAAATTCTGGCATAACCCTTCCTGTCTGTCTTTCTACTCTGACGCATTTGTGGATTTTTCTCCTTTGCCTGCGCCAAAAGTTCCAAGGCCCTTTCCAAATCATCAAGGGGAACAGTCAGGGTAAATGAATATTCCCTATCCATATAGATCCTCCTCTGTTATCATCTTTTCTCACACACTTACCTGCTTTTCTGTTTCCTGTCAATTGATGGTATTCCGGTTGCGGTCTTCTCGATTATCTCAAGTAGATCGTTCAAACGATTCAAAATCCCGCTTAACCGCAATGTACAGTGAACTGGAAAAATATACTGAAATATTGTAACTATGGTTCATCCGATTTTTATTTGACACCATAATTCATTGGGAATGAATTATTCCCCTTTAACTATAAAAAACACCTCTTATTATCTATGGACACTCCCATCTGGCTTATCGATGCTGCCTGGATCTCTTTTGCCTTTCTCTGCGGCTTTATTGCCCGTCTACTTAAATTTCCTCCTCTGATAGGGTTTCTTGCAGCCGGTTTTCTACTCAATGGTCTGGGGATACGTCAGGCGGGAGAAGCACTACAGGAACTTGCCGATCTCGGTGTTACTTTGCTGCTGTTTACCATTGGCTTGAAGCTCGATATAAAAAGCCTGCTCCGGCGAGAAATCTGGCTGGGGACAAGTGTTCATATGGTGATAACCACGGTAGTACTGGGTGGAGTGGTTTTCCTGCTCACCTTTACCCCGTTGTTGGGCAGGATTCCTCTAAGCACTGCCATCTTGATTGGTTTTGCCCTTTCGTTTTCCAGTACTGTCTTTGCCATCAAAATACTGGAAGACAGAGGTGAATTGAATGCTCTGCATGGAGTAACAGTCATGGGTATCCTGGTCATGCAGGATATTATTGCCGTAATCTATCTCACTGTATCAGCAGGGAAAATCCCTTCTCTCTGGGCACTTGCCCTACCTATACTGATACTGCTGCGGCCACTCTTTTTTAAAGTACTTGAGCTCAGCGAACACGGCGAGTTGTTGACACTCTTTGGTCTCTTTCTGGCCATGGTAGTCGGTGCTGGCAGTTTCGAGATTGTTGGTTTAAAACCGGATTTGGGTGCATTGCTCATTGGTATTATGATTGGCTCCCATCCCAAAGCCAAAGAGCTTGGCCATACCTTAATGGGATTCAAGAATTTGTTTCTGGTTGCCTTTTTTTTAAGTATTGGTCTATCCGGCTTACCAGATGTAAAAATTATTATCTGCAGTGCACTGCTCTGCCTTTTTATAGTTTTTAAGGGAGTATTGTTTTTTCGTCTGACAAGCTTTTTCAACTTTCGCTCCAGAACTGCGTTGTTCACAGCAGCACCTCTCGCCAATTTCAGTGAATTTGGCCTTATTGTTGCCGCCGTTGGTGTAAAGGACGGCTGGCTGGACGGGTACTGGCTTATTCTGATTGCCATGTGTCTGACTTTCTCTTTTATTATCGGTGCACCAGTTAATAGTTTTACTTATGAAATCTATTCCCGCTTTAGAAATCTGCTTAAATGTTGTGAAAAGCCAGTTCGGCATCCTGCAGACCAGCCAATTGAGCTCGATGCAGATTTATTGATTTTCGGTATGGGAAGAATTGGTACAGGGATGTATGACGCTGCATACAATAGTTACGGCAAAAAGGTAATTGGATTAGACAACAATGAATCTGCGGTAAAACACCATAAAAACGCTGGTCGTGATGTTACTTTTGGAGACGTTACAGACATTGATTTCTGGGATAAAATTAACCCGGGCCAGGTAAGTTTTATTGCTCTTTGTATGCCGCTGCATGAGGCAAATGTGATCGCTGTAAAACAACTACAGAAGGCTGGATATAAAGGCTTTCTGACGGCAACATCTCGTTTTGATGATCAGACCAATGAATTGCGTAAGATGGGGGTTCACTCCGTTTACAACATTTATTCTAATATGGGCGCCGCCTATGCGGACTATGCACGAAATGACTGTATGTCGAACCCACAATTTGATGCGTTGATGGACAAAAAATTGTAATACCAATTAGTTACAGCAATATGAACTGTGCGATAAAATAGATATACCCCGCAATACACCCTTTGTGCAGGCGATAAGCTGTTCAATCAGAGCGACTGGTTAACGAGTCTGGAGGTAACACCACGAATAGTATGACCTACAAAGGGTCTTTTGCTTTTCCTAACAGCCTTCAGCCTAATTAACCTGAGTTGCGGGCATCGCCCGCTTTAGATAATGCTGTTCATTCTCATTAAGTCCCCGGCTACAACATAAGGTGCGACATCTATCCTAACTCAGGCGGTATTCATGCCACTTTAATTTACGGAT
>DAOVUU010000117.1 GCA_030632405.1 Desulfobulbaceae bacterium
CGTATGCATGGGTGTATGACCATCATTGGCATTGCTGTAAATTGTATTAATGCGCCCCGGGACGCAAAAGGAAACTGTGA
This sequence comes from Desulfobulbaceae bacterium, assembly GCA_030632405.1. Classification (GTDB taxonomy): domain Bacteria; phylum Desulfobacterota; class Desulfobulbia; order Desulfobulbales; family Desulfocapsaceae; genus Desulfomarina. The sequence goes on from DAOVUU010000117.1 coordinate 81, forward strand.
TGTCAGGCTGACAATGCCCTGTGGCGGTTGTCGTCAGTGGCTGGCAGAACTGGCACCGGATGCCTGGCTGGTCAGCAATGGGGCAGATCAGGTCTATTTTTTACCTGATCTGTTGCCTAATCCATTTACTTTAAAAAGCATTTAAGAAGGATAGCCTGGATTCCCGCCTTCGCGGGAATGACATGAGTATGACAGTTCAGAGATTGACACCAGAAATCGACATCGGAATCATCGGCGGGAGCGGCATCTATGAAATAGAGGGGTTCTCTCAGGTTGAAGAGATGGTTGTATCGACACCCTTCGGGGAGCCTTCGGATCCATACATTGTCGGTGATTTAAATGGGATCCGGGTGGCTTTTCTACCCAGACATGGACGCGGTCATGTCTTGTTGCCGTCTGAACTCAATTACAGGGCCAATATATTCGGATTCAAATCCCTTGGCATATCTCATATTATTGCCATCACCGCGGTTGGTAGTCTACAGGAAGACAGACCACCCCTTGATATGGTGATACCCGACCAGTTGATAGATAGAACACGGCAAAGACAGTCTACCTTTTTCGGCCGGGGGATTGCCGCTCATATTCCTTTTTCTGAGCCATTTTGTCCCGTGCTGTCTCAACTGCTCTACAATACAGCAGAATCTATAGTGGATCGCGTACATAAAGGTGGCACCCTTGTAACTATAGAAGGACCGGCATTTTCCACAAGAGCTGAATCCAGACTGTTCCAGAAATGGGGGTGCGATATTATCGGCATGACCACTTTTCAGGAGGCAAAATTATCTCGGGAAGCGGAAATCTGTTATGCCGCCCTTGCCATGGTTACCGATTATGACTGCTGGAAGGAAGGATCTACCGATGAGGTGACTGTTGAGACTGTTGTTGCCAATCTGAAAAAAAACAGCTCAAATGCCAAGGCAATAATTACAGCTGTTCTTCCTGAAATTTCAAGCCGTCGTTCCTGTCTGTGTGCAGACAGTCTTCGGGGCGCAATTATGACAGCACCCGATTCTATTGATCGGTCAACGGGAAAAAAGCTGGCTTTGCTGATTGAAGATCGGGTTTCTGCTACAGTCCGCTCCACCTGGAAATAATTGTCTGCAGTAATCTGATAAATTTCTCCTCCACCAGTTCACCCGCTTTGATCACCTCTTCATGGCCGATTACCTGGTCGAGAAGTCCCGTTCCCATGTTGGTAATGCAGGAAAGCCCCATCACCTTCATGCCGCCATGAGCGGCAACGATCACCTCAGGTACGGTAGACATCCCTACGACATGAGCCCCGAGTATATTGATAGCCTTAACTTCACTGGCAGTTTCATAGCTTGGTCCTGTCATATAGTAATAGACACCTTCTTTCAGCTCAATACCAAGATTTTTTCCGCATTCTTTTGCAAGCGCCCTGATTTCTCTAGCGTAAGGGTCTGACATATCATTAAATCTGGGCCCAAAATCATCTATATTCATCCCTCTGAGAGGGCTGTCTCCATGAAGTTTTATGTGGTCTCTTATGATCATCAGATCACCAGGTTTATAATCCGCCTGCACACTACCGGCAGCATTGGTGACAATCAGGTTAGGGATATTGAGATAGAGCATGCACCGGAGCGGGAAAACCACCTGATCCATGGTGTATCCCTCATAGTAGTGAAGACGTCCCTGGAGTACCACCACAGAGATTCCTTTCAAGGTACCAATTATTAATTTGCCTCTGTGACCTGCAACAGTTGATTCCGGGAAATGAGGAATCTCAAAAAAATGTATCTCAATCTTTTCTTCCAGGTGATCTGCAAATGCCCCAAGGCCGGAACCAAGTATAACACAAAACTGCGGTGTCTTATTGAGTTTTGAGCTGATATATTTTGCAGCTTCAGTAATTTTTCCCATATCCAGCAGCATTAATGGTCACCTTTATCAAAAATTTTTCCAATGGCTGCCGGAGCTGTTGTTTTGCCGACAAATCCAATAAGAATTATGATAGTGAGAACATAGGGCAGCATGGCCAGAATATCACCGGCCACCGGCACACCTTTTGAGCCGAGAAAAATTTCAAGCCCTTTTGCTGCCCCAAACAGAAGACAGGCAACAAGGGCTCCCTGGGGTTTCCATTTTCCAAAAATCATTGCCGCAAGAGCGATAAAACCATGTCCTGAGATGAGTGTATTTGAAAACCGGGAAACAACCGCTATGGACATAGCGGCCCCGCCTAAACCGGCAAAAAAGCCGGACATGATTACAGCACCATAGCGAATCCTGGTAACGTTTATTCCAAGGGTGTTGGCCGCTTCCGGGTTTTCTCCTACGGCCCTTACCCGCATGCCAAGTTGTGTTTTATACAGTACAAACCAGACAACGAAAACCAGAAAAAAGGCAAGATACACCGTTGCGAAACGGTTAAAAACTAGGTCCGTAAATCCCGATGAGGCGAACATTTTTCCCTCACCAAAGAGAAAATCAAGTGGCTGTGGAATTTTTCTGGCTACTGTGAGTGTTTGTGTCGCTCCGTCAAAAAGCAGCCGGCTGATGAAAAGAGCAGAACCTGCCCCTAAAAAATTAATGGCAATACCTGAAACGATCTGTTCGGCAGAAAAAGAGACACAGGCAATGGCATGAATAAGGCCCCAGAATGCACCGCCCAATGCTGCACAGAGTAGGCCAAGCCAGGGGTCTTGTGAGAAATATGCAACAGCAGCGCCTGCAAATGCTCCGAAATACATCATCCCTTCAAGGCCGATATTAATAACACCGGATCGCTCGGTGATAACACCTCCCAGTGAGGTAAAGATGAGAGGGGTGGAGTACATCAAGGTAGTGCCGATGATAAAACCGAGATCTTGAATAATAGGCTCCATAACCTTAACCCTTTCTGAATTTTAAAAGCATCTGGATTAACTTTGGCATGGCAACGAATAAAATGATGGTTCCGACGACTATGTTGATCACTTCCGTCGGGGCTCCGACCGCATCCTGTATTTTTGCACCGCCATACTTAAGGCCTCCAAAAAGAAAGCCAGCAAATACCGAACCCGGTCCTGTATTGTTGCCGATCAATGCAACCGCTATACCATCGAATCCATAGCCCTCCATGATTGCCAGTTTTGCAATTTTATGCCCGACCCCCATGACCTGCAACGCCCCTGCTGCACCCGCCAGGCTGCCTGCAATCGACATTGAGGTAATGATGCTCTTCTTTACATTGATGCCACCATACTCTGCAGCATCAGGATTAAAGCCAACAGCCCGCAGTTCATATCCCAAAGTAGTTTTATTAAGGATGTACCACATCAAAAATGCGAACAGGAGAGCAAAGATGATCCCTAAGTTGACGGGTGATTTCAGTATGTCACCCAGGACTTTGTGGGATCTGATAAATTCGATACCGGCTTCGGTTATTTTCCACTGCCCGAACAGATCAATTCGTGCTGTCTCCTGAATCATATGGGATTTACCCGTTCCCTGTTTTCCAAACGATTGCAAAGTTAATGACCAGTTGGAGAGATATAGTGCTATCCAGTTGAGCATGATTGTTGATATGACCTCATGGACACCGAATCTGGCCTTTATATGACCTGCAAGCCCGCCCCAGACAGCTCCGGCAGACATGGCAAGAAAAAGGCATAACGGCACATGGAGCAACATCGGCAGCTGGATAAAGTATCCGGCAATAGCAGCTGCCATGGCACCGACAATAAATTGTCCTTCAGCGCCGATATTAAAGAGACCGGTTCTTAATGCAAATGCAACAGATAAACCCGTGATAATAAGAGGTGTTGAATATATTATGACATAGGAGACATATTTAGGTTTTGCAAAGATCCCCCTGAGTATTGCCCAATACGCTTCAGCTGGATTAAATCCGGCGATCAAAAGAACTATGGCGCCAACAAGAAACCCCAGTAATATTGATATGAGAGTGAGCCCGAATGGTCCCTTCAGAAAAAGCTCTTTTAGTTTAGTACCGGTCATTCTTTTGCTGTTCCCCCTGCCATAAGCAGCCCGATTTTTTTTTCATCAGCATCGTCTGCATCAAGGATTCCCACGATTTTCCCCTCAAAGATAACAGCAATGCGGTCGGAAACATTCATTATCTCATCCAGTTCAAATGATACCAAAAGGACACCCTTTCCCTCGTTTCGCTGGGCAACCAGTGCCTGATGCACATATTCGATCGCACCGACATCAAGACCTCTTGTCGGCTGTGCCGCGATCAGTAATTCGGGCTCATTGGAAACCTCTCTGGCAATGATCATTTTCTGCTGGTTGCCCCCGGAAAGCGATTTTGCCTGGAGAGTTGCATCCCGGGGCCGAATGTCAAATTTTTCAATAAGGGTGTCAGCATTCTTGTAGATGTTTTTGTGAAGAAGTGAAAAACCTTCTGAAAATGCTGGTTTGAAGTAGGTTTCAAGAATAAGGTTTTCAGCAATATTAAACTCAAAAACCAATCCCCTTTTTTGTCTGTCTTCCGGAATATGGCCTACCTTGTGATTGTTGATGATTTTTCCGGGAGGCAGGTTGGTAATGTCTTTTCCCAGAACCTCTATCCTGCCGCTTTTTGCTTTTCTGAGGCCTGTCAGGGTCTCAATCAACTGGGTCTGACCATTGCCGTCTATACCGGCGATTCCAAGTATCTCTCCTTTGCGCAGTTGAAGGTTTAAACCGTTCACAACCATGATACCCCGGCTGTCTTCAACACACAATTCCTTGATATCAAGGATTTTTTCACCCGGATTCCGCTTTTCTTTGGCTACCCTGAAGCTGACTTCCCGACCGACCATCTTGGCTGCAAGATCTTCTTCAGTTACCTCACTGACATCAACTGTATCAATGTGTCGTCCTCTTCTGATAATCGTGCAAAAATCAGCCATCTGCTTAATTTCGTTAAGCTTGTGGGTGATGATAATGATTGATTTTCCGGCCTCGGTCAGATTGGTGATTATTGCAACAAGTTCTTTTATTTCCTGTGGGGTCAAAACAGCGGTGGGCTCGTCCAGAATTAGAATCTGGGCCCCTCGATACAATGTTTTCAGTATCTCAACCCGTTGCTGACTGCCTACCGATAAATCCTGGATCAGGGCTTTGGGATCAACAGTTAACCCATATTGCTCAGAGATACGTTTAACCTCTTTTTCTCCTTTTCCAGCATCGAGGATACCAAAACCCCTGGTCGATTCATTGCCAAGAATAATATTTTCAGTTACCGAAAAAGGTTCCACCAGCATGAAGTGCTGGTGAACCATGCCGATACCATTTCTGATGGCTATATTGGGGTCGGAGATAGTGAGAGTTTTGCCATTTATTTTAATATTGCCCGATGAAGGTTTTAGAAGACCATAGAGAATATTCATCAGGGTTGTCTTACCGGCACCATTCTCTCCAAGCAGCGCATGGACTTCTCCCCGATGGACAGTCAGGTTTATATTTTCATTGGCAACAAAATCACCAAATTTTTTGGTAATGCCTGACATCTCAACAGCTCTGTGGGAAAAGTCGATGGCTGTCAAATGAACCTCCTGCAGAAAAATTATTTCATAAAAGCATCATAGGTGTCTTTTGTGGCTGGTACCACAATTTCACCCGCCTTGATTTTTGATATCAGTCCATCGACTTCGGCAAGGATTTCCTGTGATACATGTTTTTTGGTGGTTGGCGCAATGCCGACACCGTCATTAGAGAGATTATAGACCACCGCATTTCCTCCCTCAAATTTGCCGTCTTTCAACTGTTTGACTATGTCAAACATGGCATTGTCAACCCGTTTCATTGCAGAGGTCAAGACGTTATCGGGGGCGAGATAGTTCTGGTCTTTATCGACACCGATGACCCATTTTTTCTTTTCCTTCGCCGCTTCAATAACGCCGTCTCCCACACCGCCTGCTGCATGAAAAACTATATCGGCACCCTGCTGATACATGTTGTTTGTAATAGCTTTTCCTTTTGCCGCATCCGTAAAAGATTCGGCATATTGACGTATCACTTCAACTTCCGGGTTTGCCAGTTTAGCTCCTGCCATATATCCGTATTCAAATTTTTCAATTAGTGGGAACTTAATTCCACCTACAAAACCAACTTTATTCGATTTGGTCATTTTCCCAGCGATATAACCGACAAGAAAAGAAGGCTGCTCTTCCTGAAAAACGGCACAGGCCACATTCTTAGGAGTTTCAGGGCCGTAGAAAAAATCGATAATTGCATACTTCTGGTCAGGATTTACCTGGGCGGTTAGTTTTACAGCGTCGCTCATTAAAAAACCAATACCCCAGATTAAATCATATTCTGCATCTGTGAAGGTCTCAAGGTTCGGGGCATAATCGGCATCCTGCTTAGACTCTTTATAGGCGATTTTTGTTCCCAATTCGGTTTTTGCCCGTTTTAATCCTTCCCATGCGGACTGGTTAAAAGACTGGTCGTTGACACCTCCAACATCCGTTACCATACCGACCTTGAGGTTTTTTGCACTTGCATGACCGGTAATACAGAATGCTGCTGCCACCAATAACATCAATAATTTTTTCATCCAGATTCTCCTTTTTGTTAAGTCAATACTTTTAGTTATCAGTTATCAGCTATCAGTTGTCAGTAACTGATAACTGCACACTGATAACTGGTAACTTTCGGCTGCGGGCGTCGCCACCTCAGATACTACTTAATTATAAACGTTTCTCCATGTGCCATTGCCGGAACATCAAAATAGGCCGCCAGGCTCTGGGATACATCGCAAAAACATTGCCTTATACCTATGTCTGCAGCTGTTTTCTGTTTTGAAAAATAGAGTAGCGGAACATATTCGCGGGTGTGATCTGTGCCTTTAAAGTCTGGATCACAGCCATGATCGGCGGTGATTATCAGTATGTCTTCCTTGGACATAAATGCCATAATTTCAGCCAGCCTGGTATCTGTTTCCTGAACTGAATCATGGTATCCCCGGGGATCTCTTCTATGCCCGTAGAGCATATCCGTATCCACGAGATTTACAAAGAAAAACTGATCTTTTCTCTGCTGAATCTGCAAACATGAGATAAGTCTGTCAAGGCACGCCTTATTACCGCTGTCATGGAAACTTTTCTCAATTCCCCGTTCGGAAAAAATATCTCCGATTTTACCTATTGCAATCGTTTCAACATTGTTTTTTTGCAGCACATCGAGAATTGTCTCTTCCTGTGGCAGCATCGAGAAATCTCTTCTTCCACTGGTTCTGGAAAAATTTCCCGGGTCTCCTGTAAAAGGCCTGGCTATGACTCTGCCAACATAATACGGATCACACAGCTTCCTGGCAATTTGGCAGATCCTGTAAAGCTCATCA
>DAOVUU010000105.1 GCA_030632405.1 Desulfobulbaceae bacterium
CAGGGCAATAGACTGATTCAGCCCTTTTCCCCCGGAAAATTCTCTATAGTTTCTGCTGGTAATAGTCTCTCCGGGGCGAACAATATCGGTAACCTCATATACCTTATCTATATTCAGAGAACCAAAATTAAGGATATTCATGGAAGTCTACACAATCTACTGCGCTATCATTGTTTTTCAATTACAGAATCATCGCGTTCCCTGGCTGCCTCTGAAGCTGCACGCATAAATAAACTAATATCTCCCTGGGCTGCAATGAATTGATGGCCTCTTCGTTGTAATTCCAGGAGCGAGACATCCGGTATCGGAAAACAACCTAGTATCTTATTTGATGCCTGAACCTGTTTTTCAATATTTTCAAAGGCTCCCACAACCTCGCTATTGGCCATATTTTCGAAATGATTCATTGACCCAGCCAAATCATTTGGTCCGATAAAAAGAAGATCGATTCCATCCACATCTGCAATATCTGAGACATTCTCAATCGCATCAACATGCTCTATCTGGGCAATCAAAAGAAGCTCATCCATAGCATATTTGGCATAGTCTGAATTGGCACCATACCCGGAAGCGCGCACTATGGGCGCCGCATACCCTCGCCTTCCATGTGGAGGATACCTGCAGGCTGCAACAGCCTCTTCTGCTGATTCTTTATCAGAAATCATAGGAATCATGATTGATTGAACACCTAAATCCAGAATCCGTTTCAAATAAACATGATCATTCCAGGGCACACGTACGATAACATGTCCTCCCGCGCTCTCTACTGCGCGAACCATCCGTACAGTCGTTTCAAGGCTTGCAGTGCCATGTTCATTGTCGATCAGAATAACAGGCCACCCTGCATAAACTGCTGCCTCGGCTAAGGTGGCACTCCCAATTGCAGCCCACAGAGGATAGACTGTTTTTCCATCTCTCAGTTGGTTTTTGATCCAATTCTCTTTTTTCAATGTTATCTCCTCATTTTTTTTTTTGGCGTCTGCCGGAGGATATTTCAACTACCATCCGGGTCAAAAGAAAACACCAGAGTAACAGTGTAATTACCCCGAGTACCAGTGAGTACTGTCTTTCAAAGAACATCAACAGATTGCCCTGAGCTTTAATCATCGATACCATAAAATTGTCCTCAATGATCCTGCCAAGAACAATTCCCAAAATTGCAGGGGCCAGTGGAATTTCATTTTGTTCCATTAGATAACCTACAATTCCCAGAGCCAGAACAATCCAGATTGCAACAACTGAACTACTTATAGCATAGGCTCCGACAAGGGAAAAAAGAAGAATTATGGGAGCCATGATAGTACGGGGAATCCGCAGAATATATGTCGATAATGTGATGGCGAGAAAGCCCATAGGCAACATGATAATGTTGGCAAGAAAAAATGAACCGAAAAGCGTATTTATGAGTTCCGGTTGATCTATAAAAATCCGTGGACCTGGAGTTAATCCCTTTAACAAAAGGACACCAATGGCTATCGCTGTTACACTGTCCCCTGGTATTCCAAAAACCAGCGCCGGAGTCCATGCTCCTGCGATAGCAGCATTATTGGCAGCCCCGCCGGCCGCCACACCCTCAAGATTACCTTTTCCAAATTGATCAGGTTCTTTAGAAAAACGGCGCGCTACGGCGTACGCTATCCAGGCAGCAATATCTGCACCTGCCCCGGGTAATGCACCGATTAATGTGCCCAGAACACTTGACCGTGCAATGGTCCTTCGATATCTACTCAGTGCCTTTATCATTCTTGAAGATGCATCACTCACCTTCTCCTTGATAAGATCACTGGCTGTCGAAGAGTCTAGATTAGACTGAACGGTCCTTAATACTTCACTAAAAGCGAAAATCCCAATCATAGCCGGAATAAAGCTGATTCCGCCAAGAAGGTCAGGAACACCATAGGTAAACCGAGGATATCCAACAGCAATATCTATCCCGACAGAAGCAATAGCCAATCCAATGAAAAGAGAAGCAAAACTTTTGGGCACAGTGCCCTGCCCTGTCAGCACTGCACATGTCAGCCCCAGAGACGCAAGCCAGAAGCTCTCATAACTACTGAAACTTATTGCAACACGGGCAAGTTGAGGTGCCATCAACATCAGTATGGCAACCCCGACAACACCACCAATACTGGCAGTAGTTAATGAAACAAAGAGAGATGTTTTTGCCTGACCACGTTTGGAAAGTGAATAGGCATCGTCAACATAAGCAGCAGATGCCGGTGTGCCGGGGATCCGTAGAAGAGTCCCCGATATATCACCCGCAAAAATCGCAGTTGTTGTTGTTGCAACAATAGCGCTGATTGCAGGTATCGGGTCCATATAAAAAGTAAACGGTACGAGCAATGCCACAGCCATGGTTGCCGTCAGACCCGGGATTGCACCCACAAAAGTTCCGTATAGAGTACAGACAAAGATAACGGTCAAATTATCCAGGTTGAATATTGCCCAAAAAACATCAGCTGACATAAAGTATTACCAGGCTAGAGGTTCAAGTATCCCCCAGGGAAGAGGGACATGCAGGAAGGAATAAAAAATCAAATGAATGATTACCGTAACCCCGGTGGCCAAAACAAATGAGAAAACCAGTCTAATTTGTAATAAAATGAAAAGGCAACAAAGAATCAGGAAGGAAACGAGATGAAAGCCGGCAGTTTCAAGGAACATTGCATAAAAAATCACGGCAAGGATAACACCGAAGGTATTCAGCGTCGCCCGTTGTCCACGGTTATCTTTTTCCGGCGATTTTTCAATTTCCGCAACAGATTGTGTAGAGACCAGGGACGAGAGGAGAATGAGCGCACCACATATACTCAAACCAAATGCTGCAATTGTTGGAAATAACCCAGGTCCGTAGGGCATCCCGGCCAATACAGGAAAATGGCTGGACTCCCAGGCGATCCAGCCACCCAGACCCAGAAGTATGATTCCGCAATATCGATCTTTATTGTTCATTTAGAAGATTTCTCGGGATGGACAAGAAATCCATCCCGAGTTTTTCAACATAATCCAGAGAATCAGCCAGTGCTTACAACGTGAAAATATTTTAACACCCTCTGGATCATGAATATTTTGAATGAGTTAGGTACTCGTTATTTTGCCAGTCCAATACCCTTAATTGTTTCGCCAAGATCGACATCAGATTTGGCTATCATCTCGGTCAGTTCTTTGCTTCCCATATACACAACATCTGATCCCCTGCTGGCTTTGAAATCTGCCCACTCTTTTGTTGCGAAAGCTTCTTTAGCCGCTGCATCGTAGGAACACGCTATATTTTCCGGTAAACCTTCCGGACCGCTGACTGTAATATAAGCGGCGAGGGTCCAGTCGTTGGCAAGCTCTTCCACTGTAGTTGGAACATCAGGTAATGCAGACATACGCTTGGGGTTCATGTAAGCCAGGCCGGTAAGTTCACCCTGCTCTATCAGGGATTTAGCTTCAGAAAGCGCTACTGTGACAACATCAACACCACCTGCCATAATCTCTTTCATAGCGGGCCCGGCGCCTTTGCTTGGAATCCAGCGAATGGCATCAGCAGGCATTCCCTCTGATTGTAACATTCCAGCCAGTGCAAGATGCCAGATACCACCTTGAGAGGTTCCTGAACCAGTGAGTTTTCCTGGATTGGCCTTGGCATAAGCAAGAAGCTCACCCAGCGATTTAAATTGTGAACCTTTCTTCACCGTAACTCCGGCAGGTACTATATCCACAAGAGCAATTGGTGTGATGTTTTTATAGGATAGATCAGTAAGCCCTACCCAGTGCATAGTTGCAATCTCAACGGTTGCTGAACCAATCGTGTATCCATCCGGTTTCGCTTTTGCCAGAGCTGAATGGCCCGTAACACCGTTTCCTCCTGTTTTGTTTACTACATTAAAGGGGACGCCAAATTTTTTAGACAGCAGACTGGATAACATCCTCGAATTTGCATCTGTACCACCACCGGCACCCCATGGAACTACATAGGTTACAGCGCGGGTCGGTTTCCAGTTACAATCAGCGGCATATGCCTGTGTGAGAAAAAGTGTTGCGGCAAAAACTGCAGTTAGACTCAACAAGATTTTTGACTTCATTGTGACCTCCTTAAGTTAATAGAATTTGTTCAGCGTCACTCACAAATAGTGCGCTGACCTGAATCAAACAACAAAAAACATCTTCATCATGTGCTTCCTTGAGCTTCGATAACAAACTGACTCATCTGCTGCCCGTTAAAACGTTTCATAATCCACCCCAGAGTCGTCATTAGATTTGACGGCGAGTAGTTGAATCCAGAAAACAAAGCAAATCCATAGATACCCGAGAACCAACAGATATGTGCAAAGCAAACCAGTAACCTATACATTATCTTGAAAAAATTACTCGTCAAGGCTTTTTCCTTCCCATCTTTGTGAAAATAACTCAAGCCTGACAATTAAAACCTCCGCAAAGGGCAGTTTTGCATTAGCAAAATCTGAGTTAATGAATACTTTCTCACTGAACTTTTAGTTTCAGCACCATTTTATACCTTGCCGCATACACTTTTGGTCTGAAAATTCCTAGATGCGGCTCAAACCAGATTACAGTATACTGAGAGGATCAATTTCAACTTAACGGAGGAAAAAAGATGAAGACACTTCAATTTGCAAACGGCGATCAGATGCCTATACTCGGCCTTGGAACCTGGAAATCCGAACCGGGTGATGTGTATCAAGCAGTCAAGGAAGCTCTGCGCCTTGGTTATCGTCATATCGACTGTGCTCCGATGTATGGCAATGAAGCTGAAATTGGACAGGCACTGGCCGAATCTTTCAAAGACGGACTGGTAAGCCGGGACCAACTATGGATAACCTCGAAGCTATGGAACAGTTTCCATGCACCGGAGGACGTACAGCCGGTATTGGAAAAAACTCTCGCTGACCTTCAGATCGACTCTCTCGACCTCTTTCTTATCCACTGGCCGGTGGTGCTTAAAAAAGGAGTTCTCCTACCCGAATCCATAAATGATTTTGTCGCCCTTGACGATCTGCCTATTTCTGAGACATGGCCAGCAATGGAAGCCCTGGTAGACAAGGGATTATGCAGCCATATTGGTGTTTCAAACTTCAGTGTCGCTAAGCTCAGAGCGCTTCTCAAGACTGCGAGGCTGATGCCCGAGATGAACCAGATTGAACTGCACCCATACCTGCAGCAGCCTTCCATGCTTGAGTTTTGTCAGTCTAACAACATCCACCTTACTGCATTTGCACCATTAGGCTCGGGTGACAGGCCCGCCCGTTTGAAAGTCGAGAATGAACCCATTCTGCTTGAAGAACCGGCGATAATTAAAATAGCCGAGCGTCACAATGCCACGCCGGCCCAATTACTCATCAGCTGGGCTATCCACCGGCAGACAGCGGTTATCCCTAAATCCATCAACCCGGAACGGATCAAACAGAACTTCAGAGCAGCTGAACTATCCCTTAGCCAGGAAGATATGCAGGAGATGGCAGGCTTTGACCGCCACCGCCGATATATCAGTGGGACTTTCTGGGCACAGGAAGGCAGCCCCTATACGATAGCAAATCTTTGGGATGAATGATGGAGGCTACCTTTCGATAGGCTTTGCCGGAAGGAGAGAAAAATGGAGAGAAAGATATTGGTTGCTATCGGGAATACCGAGTTAGACAATATCACGGTTAAATATCTCGGTAATCTCTATCAGGGCAGACATGATGTCATATTCGATTTACTCAGTGTGGTGCCCATCCAGGGTGTGACGGCAAGCCAGCAGCTGCTTGGCGATAGCAACTCCATAGCCATCTCACACCCGTCAGCCTTGAGGAAAAAAGCAGTTGCCGAGCGCCATCTATCTGCCCTGAAAAAAAAAATTCATGAAAGTGGCTTTGGTGAAGAGCAGGTGCGCTGCGATGCAGTTTTTGCCTTGACCAGTGTGGCTGTCACACTATTACAGAGTGGACAGTCCGGTCTCTATGATGCCATAATATTGGCTAAAAGAGATATCTCCGGTCTACAGAAAATGCTCGCCACCAGTATCTCCACCATCCTCTGGCAAAAGGATCACTCCATACCTTTATGGATCGTCAGCGGCAAACCGGCAGGTCGGCATTTCCTGGTACCGGTGGACTGCTCTATACATACCCTGAACGCACTCGATCACCTCGGTTTTATGCTACAGGGGAGTGAAAAGGCAGATATCACTCTTTTTCATTCCTGTTCTCTGCTGGCGGACAAACGTATTACACCAATAGAGGATTTTCATGATAAATGGGGCAAGGAGTGGTGTGATCAGCATATGAAAAAAGACAAGGACGGTCGTTTCCATTTCCATGCAGCGAAACAGATTCTGAAGGAAAATAATATCCCCATAGAACGTATACATTGTATTCAACAGCAATCAGGTATTGAACCAGCTCAAGTGATTAACAGGGAGATGAAGAAACATACGTACTCCACAATAGTTATGGGTCGACGGTTGGATAAGGAAAAGAATATCTTTAAGGGTGTAAGCGACAGAGTGCTGGCTAATATCAATAATACAGCGCTCTGGGTCGTTGGCTGATGTGTTAATCACCTTTTTTTACTGGAAAACAAAATGCAATATTCGGGTAAATCGTTTTTTGAAATAGAAATTGATGAAGTATTTGAAAGCCAGTTGACAGTAACCGAATCACATATCGTGACCGGCGCAGGACTTTTTGGAGATTTCAATCCTTTACATGTCAATGATCTCTACTGTAAAAATACAAGGTTCGGCAAACGAATTCTCCATGGTCCGTTGACCAGCGCCCTGATGTCCGCACCTATTGGCATGTACTTTGCCGGTACTGCCGTCGCATATCTGGAGCATAACTGTCAGTTCAAAGCACCTGTATATGCCGGTGATACCCTGACCACCCGTTGGACAATCACCGGTAAAATCCCAAAGCCGAAGAAAGATGTGGGGATAGCACTGTTGTCGGGAACCTGTACAAATCAGGATGATTTAATCGTGGCACTGGCTGACGGGAAAATAATGTTGGCTGCACCCGGAAAGCAGGAAAACAAAGGCCTTCCCCTGCAGGGATCTTGAAAAAGCTCAATTATGAATTACAAACACTGATGCGGCTGGTTTTTCCTGACAAATGGCTTAACAAAGATCATTCTAATATCCGGGGCATCTTCTGGATGCTTCTGGCCGGACTGTTCTTTTCTTTCATGGTTACCTTGATCAAACTGCTTGGGAGCAGGATACCAAGTTATGAGATCGTGTTCTTCAGATCTATCGTCCAGCTGACGGTACTTACCGTCATATTTTGCCGTATCGGCTTCTCGTCATTGAAGACCAGCCGTCCTCTATTGCAGGGACTGCGTGCACTCATCGCCGTACTGTTGATCAACTGCAATTTCTATGCATTTACTCAACTGCCAATCGCCGATGTGACGGCAATCGGTTTTTCCCGAAACCTGTTCCTGGCACTGCTCGCTGTTCCATTGCTGGCTGAAAAGCTTAATACACAAAGATTACTGGTGACGCTTGTCGGGTTTATCGGCATACTCATTATCATTCGACCTGGAGCAAGTGCATTTGAAGGAGTTGCGCTGATTGCTCTTGCAGGAGCTGCCCTGGGAGCAACGATGATGATTATGATTCGCAAATTGACAGTCACCGATTCCAATATCGTTATGATGACTTACCCCTCGCTGGCAATTGTCCTGGTTATGTCTATCCCAACTTTTATATTCTGGGTCATGCCAACGGGCTATGAATTCATCCTGTTGATACTGATGTCGTTTATGGGCATATCCGGTCAATGGTGCCTGATCCAATCCTTCCG
>DAOVUU010000076.1 GCA_030632405.1 Desulfobulbaceae bacterium
CTAGATGAAACTTCTTTTTCCCGTTTATCAGGATTTTTGTTGAGTACAATGTGTTTTTTTGGTGTTTCTCTTTACTCAACATGGTAATAATTAATAAAACGTTGTCAATAATAAAATATTACTTAATATAAAATATATTAAAAGTAATATTAATTAAGGTGAGTGAGGGGGTAGTATGAAAAATAAAGGAAATACAATGATTCATCTGGAATATTTGCAGAAGTCTACGGCAACGTTACGGGGACGACAGTCGGTGAGGGCCACATTTAAGCTCACAGAGAGATCCATTGATGCCCTGTCGATACTGGCGTGTCAGCTTGGGATTAAACAGAAGACCTTATTCGATCAGGTTGTTGATGACAGTGAATCATTGAGAGTTATTGCGAAAGAATTTGAAGCTTTCGGCGCTGCCAGTCAACGTATAGCAAAGACCTATGTGATTTCGAGAAAGACCCTTGAAAATCTTGACCGGATAGCAGACAGGTATAAAACACCAAGAGATGCCCTGGTAGAATTTTCCATTGAGCGGATCCTTCCACTTATTGAACAGGAAAAAGAAAAGCATGAAATGAGGAAGAGCCTGCTGCAGAAATTGCAGAAATTTTCTGAAGAAGGGGTTGAGATGCTGAACAGGGCAGAATCCGCTTTAGGAGCTGACGACCCGGTGTTTGTTGAGACATTGAAGATGATGCATCATGTGGTTTGCTGCCGTGAGGCGGTTGAGGCATTTGTTGAAAAAGGGAACAGGATGGAGGATTTTTAGTTTATCCAGGTCAGGGCGTGGAGGTAAGAGTTATCAGCCCCTGGATACGATCGAGCTCAGCGAGAGTCTTTGCATAGGAGATATTTGTCAGATTTTCCTGACTGAGTGCCTGGGAATAGGCATCCTGAGCTATAAGAACATCCAGAGTTGTAGATCTGCCGGATTGAAACTTTGCCTGTTCGGCTTCAAGACGTTTGAGGGTTGCCAGGCTGGTTTTCTGTGTCGCCTCTATAGCCTTGATCACCAGCTCAATATCACGGATAGTTGTTCGAACCGTCTTTTTGATCTGTTGACGTAAGAGGAGTGTGTTTGTTCTCGCTTTTCTGTATTGAGCACTGGCTTTTTGTACATTTCCTTTAGCCGTTGAGTTTTCCAGGGGCATGGTAAAGGTCAGCCCAACCTGCCACAGATTGTCAGTGTTACCCAGGCTGTTGCTTACAGAATCGCCATATCTTTCATCAACTCCACCGAGGCCGACTCCGCCAACAAGTGCAAAATTCGGCAGAAGTTTATCATTGGCACTTTCTTCCTGGATTTTTGCGGCTTCGACATTGAGGTCGGCAGCTTTTATATCCGGTCTGTTTTTCAGCGCATTTTCTAAAATGGCGGGGAGATCGAGAACTATTGGATCAGTTACGGGCTGATCCAAAGGTTTATAGGAACTAAACCAGTCTTCATTGTTGAGGAGGAGTTTCAGTTCATCTTCAGCAACACCTATTGCCCTTTCCGCTGAGATAAGACGCTCTTCGCGCCTAGCAACTTCTGACTGGGGCTGATAAATTTCAACCTGTGCAAGTTTGCCGGCCCTGATTTTTTCTCCGGTTTCTTCGAGGAGTTTTTTGGCGAGGGTCAGCGAGATTTTCTGTACCTCGATATCCTGCCAGGCGAAGACCAGATTCCAGTAGGCCTGTTTGACCAGAGCCGCAAGGTCGGCCGCCTGGCTGTCAACCTGGTGTGTAGCGGCCGCCAGTTGTTTTTCTGCTGTCCGTAAATTAGCGGTTTGAGCGGCTTTACCTAATCCCTGGAGAAGAGGTTGGCTGAGACCAAAGACCAGCCCTGAACTGTAGGAAGGGTTGAGAAGTAAGGCCTGGGCATCGGAGTCGAAGCTGCTGTTATTCCAGCCGAGGCTGAACGTAGTACCGGTGGTGAAAACCTTCTCCGCTTTTGCATTCCAGTGAGTGGTGTCCACTTGCTCTGCGCCACCGGGTATTAATGGAGTCAACTCCTCACCTTGTCCACCGGCTTCCGCGGACAGCAGTATGTCAAATCTGCCCTGAGCAGCATAAGCTTCACCTTTTGCGACCTGTACATCTTCTTCCTGCAATTTTAGACTCAAATTATTGGCAAGGGCCTGTTCTACTGCACTTTTAACCGTTATTTCTTCAAAACGTTTTTCTTCTGCAGGACTGGTACCAGGAATTGTGCAGACAAGTGCGAGAGCAGCAAGGATGTATATGTTATGACGCATTAGTTTCCCTCTGGTGGTTGTTCTCCTGCCAGAAACGGGTAGGGTTTCCAGTAGATTTTTTTAATTGTTTGGACTGTATTTTTACGTATTATTGTGAGTCGTTCAAAGAGATAGTAGAGTGTAGGAACAACAATCAGGGTTAAAAACGTTGCAACAATAAGGCCGAAGACAACCACTACAGCCATGGATTGCCACCACTGGCTTGATTCACTCACCCAGGAGATTGCTCCTTTACGAAAATCAAAAGAGATACCTGTTATCATGGGGATAAGGCCCAAAATAGTGGTTATTGCGGTCAGGAGTACAGGGCGGAGCCTGGTCGCTCCAGCCGATATGACCGCTTCTTTTAATGCATACCCTCTTGACCTCAGACGGTTTGTATAATCCAACAGGACGATTGCGTTATTCACCACTACACCGGCAAGAGAGATGACCCCTACACCGGTCATGATAATCCCGAATGGAGATGAGAATATAGTCAACCCTAAAAACGCCCCTCCCAGTGAAAGAATAACTGAGGTCATAATGATAAACGGCTGGCTGATGGAATTAAACATCGAGACGAGAATAAGAAAAATAAGAAGCAGGGCAATCAGAAAGGCCTTGGTAAGAAAATCTTCTGATTCCTTCTGGAACTCAAATTCACCGGTGAAGGTAAGTTTATAGCCTGACGGGAGCGGCACCTCTTTTAAAATTTCTGCTGCCTGAGCCCGCGCAACCGGACCCGGAATTTTAGTCTCGTCAACATTTGCCTTTACTGTTACAACCCGCTCATTATTGATACGGTTAATATCGCCTATGGAACCGGCAAAGGTTACCTGAGCTACCGTTGACAAGGGGACCATCTGTCCGGAGGGAGTGGGCAGCATCAACTCATGCAGGATATTAACGACTTTTCTGTTAGATTCCTCCAGTTGGACTGTAATATCGTAGTCTTCATCACCTTCTCTAAAAGAGGAAACCTCCAGCCCGTTATAGGCGCTTTTAAGCGCAAATCCTATCATATCCGTTGTCAGTTCAAACATGGCTGCTTTCTGTCGATCCACTATTACCTGTACGGATGGAATACCTTCGACATAGTCGTCACGGACATCTTTTACATGGGGGACTTTTACAAGTATATCTTTGATCTGCTTTGCTATGTTGCCAAGGACAGAGAAGTTGTCTCCGGCAATTTCAATATTGATAGGGGCTCCGGTCGGAGGTCCTTCTTCTTCCATGGCGATGGTTATTTTACCACCGGGGATATCCTTGACGCGCTCCCGGATGTCGGCCACGGTATCGTGGGAGGACCTCCAGCGATCTTCAAGTTCGAGTAGACGGACTCCAATATGGTTTGGGGTATTTGCAGCAAAAGCTGATCCTCCGCCGGAGGATATGACACCTTTAGTGTATATATTTTTAATGTTTTTCAGATCACTGGGCCCGAAATATATTTCGCCGCCGGGTTTTTCATATTTCTTTGGAGCCAAAGCTTCATGGACGGTCTGGAGAGTGCTTCCCGCAAGAGCAAACTCCACCCGGTTTATAATTTTGTCTATGTAGTCAAGGTCTGCTCCCTCGGGCACATCCACATTGACATATAAACCTTTTGGGTCAATTTCAGGAAAAAATTCAACGGGCTTTTCGAGGCCCACAACGAGAAGCCATCCCTGGAACATCAGAATAAGGGTGCAAAAGCCTATGCAGATAACGGTGAAGGGTTTGGCAAGGGCATTTTCCAGAATCTTGCTGTAGTTTGTCAGGAGGAATCCTTTAATCTCCGCCGGTTTTTCAATACCGTTGGCATGCTTTTCAGTTCTTCCGGCAATATGGCTGTCTCTTTTTTTCACCTTCATAAAGAGGGAGGCCATTGCCGGGTTGATAATCAGGGCGACGAAGAGACTTGAGGAGAGGGTTATAATGAGAGTTAACGGTAAATAACTCATAAATTCGCCCATGATTCCGGGCCAGAACAGCATCGGTGAAAATGCTGCAAGGGTGGTGATGGTAGATCCGATAACCGGATATGCCACCTCTGAGGTCGCCTTCATAGCAGCCTCAACCCGGTTGGCCCCCTGTTCCATGAAGCGGTAACAGTTTTCCACAATAACAATGGCGTTGTCGACCAGCATGCCAAGGGCAAGTGTCAGGCTGAAAAGCACCACCATATTGAGAGTAATTCCCAAAAGATAGAGTACGATAAACGAGAGCAGCATTGAAAAAGGAATGGCCATGCTGACAAGCAGTGCGTTCCGGATACCCATGGCAAAAAAGATTACAATCAGAACCAGAACCAGGCCGGTAAGAATGTTGTTCTCAAGATCAGCAACCATTGCCTCGATGTCTCTTGACTTGTCAAGCACCTTCGTGATTTCTGTATTTCCGGGCCATGTCAACTGGTCTTCGGCGATAATATTATCAACAGCTTTGCTGATTGAGATGATATTTTCCCCTGAACGCTTTTTCACTGCTATATTTATAGCTTCACGCCCATCCAGTCGCGATTTGCTTGATTCTTCCTTGAAACCGTCAACTACCCTGGCAACATCCTTGAGGTAGACCGGTTCACCATCGTAAGTTGTGAGAACCAGACCGTATATTTCCTCGGGAGTTTTGAATTCGCCGGGGACCCGCAACTGAAATCGCCCTTTGCCCAGTTGTATATTACCCCCGGATGTATTCGAATTTTCGCTTCTTACCTTGCTTTGAAAAGTGTTGATTGTAAGGCCGTAATAGGCGAGCTTTTCAGGGAAAACCTCAATTCGTATCTCTCGCTCAAGGCCGCCAGTGACCTCGACCTCTAACACTCCGTTCACACCTTCAATTTCATCCTTGAGGTCATCGGCGATATCCTTTAGACATGGCAGCCCACAGGTTCCGGAGAGGGAAAAAACCACAATGGGCATCTCTGAAAAATTGACTTCAAATACGGAAGGGTCTTCTTCCAGATCATGTGGCAATTCACCCAACGCCTCGTCGACCTTATCTTTTACATCCTGCAGGGCCTTATCAATGTCGGTACCTGTTATAAATTCAACATTAATAGAGGAAAGGCCTTCTGAGCTCACCGACTTGATTTTTTTTAACCTGTCGAGGCCCTTCAGTTTCTTTTCTATCTCTATCGTTATCGTTGTTTCTATATCGGTTGGTGAAACACCTCTATAGCTTGTCGATACAAAAACATTGGGGATGGTTATATCCGGATCACTTTCCCGCGGCAGAACTTTGTAGCAATAGACACCGAATATAATAAGCAGAACAGCCAGGACACTCACCGTAGTACTCTTTTTTACTGCAGTATTCGAGACAATCATAACCTTAGATCCTCTGGACTGGTTATGGTCTGAACAACTTTTACCTGTTGATTGTTTTCTACGTCCCGGTGGCCTTCTACTATAAGTTTGTCGCCGGGGAAAAGACCGTCAATTACCTGTACCATCCATTTTTCCATGATACCAAGGCGGACATGTTTTTTTCGGGCGACACCATTTTCTTCAACGTAAACAAACTGTTCGTCATTGCGGGAGATGACGCTGTAAAAGGGGACAGCAAGAATGTTTTGATATGTGTTTTTGACAATATCGGCCCTGATAAACATACCGCTGAAAATTTCTCCTTCTGTATTGTCAATTTCAAGCTCAAGATTGTAAAGTCTCGCAATCGTTTCAGGGGATGGTGCGAGGAAATGGACTTTAGCCGAGATTTTTTTGTTGTTCAAGGCCTGTATGGTGATCTCCACCATATCCAGTTTCTTTACAGCTGGAACATCCGATTCCGGAATACCAATCACCCCTTTTAATCTGTCAATTTCTAGGATCTCGGCGATAGGATCACCCACTGAGAGCTGGAGGCCTGTTTTAGCATCCATGCGACGGATAATTCCATCCATGGGAGAGGTTACCCTGGTACGGGAGTAGAGTAGTTTTGCATTTTCATAATCCGCTTCAGCTGTCTGCATGTTTGTTTTATTGACATCCAGAGCAGATGCAGGAATGACACCCTTGTCGTAGATCGACATGTCGCGCTCATATTCGGATTTTGCAAGCTTATAGGCAGCTTTTGCTCTGTTCAGTGCAATTTCATAATCTTTTGATTCAATATGGGCTAGAACATCTCCTTTTCGAACTCTGTCTCCCTCATGCAGCAGTACATCCGTGATTGTCCCTTGCAGTTTTGACATAAGTTGAAGGCGTGTCCAGGGTTTCACCGAGCCAGGCAGATTGATGCGATCCCGTATGGTTGTAGGAGACAATGTCAATGTCACTGCATTTACCGGAGGCTTTTCCTGCAGTGTTGCAGCCGCCTTGTTTGCAGCAATGAGAGCGCTCTCTTTTTTGATTGATCCGATAAGGACCACGATGAGAGCTATCATCGCAAGGAGAACAAACCGGGGTAGATTGTTCCAGAAAAAATACACAACTCTGGCTCGTACTGTTCTCGGGCGGTGAGGTTTTGTGGCCATGTTATTGTTCTTCATTTTGATTTTCAATCGGGATGAGGTTGTAATCCTTCGAGTGCCTGCTGGAAAATAAGCTCCAGTGCGGAACTTACCTCCTCTGTCGGAATTCGCCCTGTGTACCAGGATGACATAATAAGGATATAAAGACCGTAAAAGTGTCCAGTGATATGGAGAAGCTCAATATTCCTCCGAAGTTCACCTCTGTCCTGTGCTTTTTGCAGGATAGGAAAAAGCAACTGGAAATATTTATCTTCGATTTCAAGGTGATCCTGCCTGTCACTTTCATTCGGGAAAACTGTCTGCCGCATAAAAATCCGTCCAAATTCCTTGTTCTGGGTAACATGGTTGAATTCAGTCATGTAGATTGTCAGCACCTGTTCAAGGATCGGTGCATCCGGGTCAGCCCGGTTTGCCAGTTCTTTGTGTATCTGCTCCAGTTCGTATTCACAAAAAGCATAGAGGATCTCTTTTTTCGTCTGGAAGTACCCGTATACTGTTCCCTTTCCAACACCCGCACTTTTAGCGAGTTCTTCAATGGATGTGTTTTCAAAACCGTTGGTGCTGAAGAGTGCAATGGCTGCATCCAGGATGGCCTGTTTAGTTTTTTGTTTTTTTTCTTCCCTTACGGACATGGATCTCTCCTTAATTTTCGACTATGGTCGACTTCTAAGGTATTCTGTTCCCCAGGTCAAGTAAAAAGATGACCGTAGTCGGAAAAACAACTTGTAAGGCACAAAATAATTCTGTGACCAGCTGGCATGGATGAATAATGAACTTATTGTTAGAAGCGTTGATATTTAAAATAAAGGAGAAAATATGGACGCTCAGGTTGGAGCCAGCCAGATGTTGAGTCAACTGGCAGTATTGTTACCCGTGGGGTATGCTTTTGGGGCAGGCATGGTATCTGCTGTGAATCCCTGTGGTTTTGCTATGTTGCCGGTGTATCTTACCCTGTATCTGGGTGCAGAAGACAAACAATTTCATCAGAAATCACCTTTCTGGCGAATGTTGAAAGCATGTTGGATTACTCTGGTGGTGACCGCAGGCTTCGGTGTACTCTTTGGTCTTGTCGGGGCAGTAGTTTCAGCAGGAGGCTCTTTTATTATGGGATTCATGCCGTGGCTCTCCGTCGTTGTAGGTTGTGCTTTGCTGTTTCTCGGTGGCTGGATGCTGCTTGGGCGCAGTATTTCTCTGCCTTTTATGCTCAATCTGGCGGGAAAAATAGGAGACCCAAGAGAAATGAGTGTTTCCGGTTTTTTTCTCTTCGGAGTTGCTTTTGGTGCCACATCTCTGAGCTGTACCCTGCCCATCTTCCTCATGGTGGTGGGCAGTTCGGTTGCAGCTGGAGATTTCCTGGCAGGAATATTTCAGTTTCTCAGCTATATTATCGGCATGGGCAGCGTGCTGCTTATCCTGACCCTGGGAATCGCACTGGTTAAGGAAGGAATGGTTGTTACCGCTATGCGGAAAATTCTTCCATATGTACAGAAAATATCGGCACTATTTCTTATAATCGCGGGTTGTTACATTGTTTATTACTGGCTGTCCAGTGGCCTGCTTTTCAACTGATGAATGAGGCTTATTTTTCACGGAGTGATAGAGCTATCCGTTTTCTCTTGAGATCTACCTGCAGGACACGTACCTTTACCTGCTGCTGAACATGCACGACTTCACCCGGGTCTTTAATGAATCGATCTGCCAATTGACTGATATGGATCAAGCCGTCCTGTTTGATGCCGATATCTGCAAAGGCGCCAAATTTGGTAACATTGGTAATGATGGCCGGTAGCCGCATGCCCTCCAGCAGATCATTAATAGTGTGAATATCATCTGCGAAATGGAACTGTTTGAAGTTATCCCTGGGGTCCCTTCCAGGTTTTGCCAGTTCTTTTACTATATCGACAAGAGTCGGCATACCCACAGATTCATCAACATATTTTTTCGGGTTTACAGTTTCTCTTACCTGCTCTGACTGCATAAGGGTTGCCAGAGAGACCCCGACATCGGTTGCCATTTTTTGA
>DAOVUU010000303.1 GCA_030632405.1 Desulfobulbaceae bacterium
AGCCAAGCCCGGAACCCATTTTGTCATTCGCAGGGAGGCCTATAGGCGAATAACTGAAGCACTGACAGCTAAGGGAATTCACTATGCCCATAAAAAAGTGAGCGTCGATGTCCCGGGTCTAAGTGAAGTTCAATCAGAAAAAACTCTCTCAAAAGAACAGGTGAAAACTATTACAGACAGCGCCGGAGCAGCTGGACTCGCCTCAATTCAGGAAGATGAAGAAAAGGCAGCTGCCCAAAAAGGTGGTAAATCTACAGAGAGTAATATCCCTGTGTAACTTGTGCCTGAACCAAAAGTCGTTGTCTTTTAACTTTTAACTTTTAACTCTCAACTGACATTCATGTCTTTATCCGCAGCTCTATTTCTTTTATATCCTCATTGAGTTTAAGGGTTTTGACAAAGCCATGTACAGTTCCGGCCAGAGCCTCCTGGATATTGGCTTTAATCGAAATTTCACTACCATTTACAAACAGAGAAGTCACCTCTGTCCACCCATCTCTCTGGAGCAGGAACCGTTTTTCAATAAAGACTGCGATCTCTCTGGCCTCATCCAACCTGAAAACATTATCTCCCACAACAGTTTCGAGGTTTGTGGCAACAGCAATTACTCCTTGAACTTCCTCCCGCAGATGTTGATCAATGTCCCTGCAAACCTCAATTTTTGCAGTTTTTTTTGCCGTTTTGAAACCTTCTCCAATTACAATATCAACATCGGGGAAATACCTATAGGCAAGAGCTCTAATAGAGAGGCCACTGTTCCCGGTCTGAAGTACCATCTGGTCCGGAGCAACCAATAGGACACTGTCTGCACCAGCCTGCCGGTGTTTATATGTATCTGTTCCAGGGGTATCAAAACGTATCCCTGAATCATTGCTCGATTTGATAACTGCCACTAGATACCCAAGCTTCTTCAACTCGGCTACGACCATGGCCGCCAGAGTCGTCTTTCCACTATCATGCCATCCGATGAAAGTCACAATTGATGACATATTCTCTCCTGTAATCATTACCATTTTTGATTCCCACTAAAGTTCAGCTCCTCACTAACGGCTATTGAAGCGTTGGTTGTCTGGTGGGTGTATTTTTTTATAAAGTAGCATGAGGCACTACAGATACTGCAACTATCTCAAACTGATTTGCTGACAAACCAGCCTTGATCACTCAAGAGCTATTTTATTTATTTCTCGTATATACAGCATGCTCACCCTGAGATACAGCATAAATCCCATATTCCAAGTGTTTTCATGGGCAAGAAACAATTTCCTGCTTGAAATAGATTAAAACACTATATAGGGTGTCAGCCACGGATTACCTCCCCGACAAATCTGTTTCACTTTTCATAAAAATAATATGAGTACAACACAATCTCGAAGTACAGCCCTTACTATTACGCATACAACTACGGTTATCTCGCCAGGTAAGTCTAAAGAACAGGATGAACAACTTGCCATAGAAACACCTTACACCATCACTCTTAACGATGAAACCATCGGTTCATCTATGGTATTGCCCGTTGGCCTGGAAGAGTTCGGAGCCGGTTTTCTCTTTGGCCAGGGATATATAAAAAAAGCGGAAGAGGTAAAAGAGGTCTATATCTGCCCGGATGGACGGATTGCCGTCTATGCCGATGTGGATATGACAGAACCAAAAGAAGTGATAATAACCTCCGGCTGCGGAGGCACCGGAAAGATATCAAAAGAGATGCTTGAGGATGCTTTTGAGCCCCTCCAGGATTACACAATAACGTTCCCCGAAATCAACTCCTTCATACGCCAGGCTCTCAGTAATTCTACTCTTGGGCATGACACCCACTGCGTTCATGGCTGTGCTCTGTGGCAGAATGGAAAAATGCAGGCTTTTTTTGAAGATGTCGGCCGCCATAATGCCGTGGATAAAGTACTGGGAGCCATCCTGCTGGGTAAAGCAACCGCGCGGGGTGCAATATATACAACCGGAAGGCTGACATCTGATATGGTTTTAAAATGCGCCCGGATCGGCATTCCGATTATCATGTCACGTACGGCGCCATCTTCACTTGGCCTGGCAATAGCCAGAAGATCGGGAGCCACCCTTGCGGCCTATGCCCGCCCGGACCGGGTCAATGTCTTCCATAACCCGTCTCGTATAAAAACATAGGTGAATAGGCTGTTAGGCTGCTCACCCCTCAGACTGCATGCCAAGCTCTATCAGTTTTTCCAAAAATTCAGGGAAGGCAAGACCATATACCGCTGCTGCCTGCGGCAGGAGGCTTGTCTCAGTCATACCAGGGATAGTATTGGTCTCCAGCAGGTAAAGCGATCCATCTCCGGAAAACATCATGTCGGTTCTGCTGTATCCTCTCAGCCTGAGAACTTTATGGGCGGCCACACCGTACTCCTTGACCAAAGCCGTCAATTCATCGCTTATCTCAGCGGGACATATCTCCTCGGAAGCTCCTGCTTTATACTTAGCATCGTAATTAAAAAATGCAAACTCCTCCCCCGGAACAATCTCAATTACGGGGAGAGCTTGAGGCTCCTTATTGCCGAGTACTGCCACCGTCAGTTCCCGTCCGCGTATATATTTTTCAATCATTATGCGGGACCCATGACTCTGGGCCTTTTCAATGCCGTCCAGCAGCTGTGTTTTATCCTGCGCCAGAGTCAGACCGAGGCTTGACCCTTCCCGTACCGGCTTAATAACTACAGGAAGATCGAAGCGGGAAATGAGTTCTTCTATGTTAACCTCATCCCCTGAACTGACAATCTGCCAATCCGCTACAGGCAGGCCGTTCAACTTATAAAGTTCCTTTGCCAGATGCTTATCCATCGCAATGGCACTGCCAAGAACCCCCGAACCCTGGTAGGGCACCCCCAGAAGATCGAGAAACCCCTGCATTGTACCATCTTCACCGTTAAGGCCATGGAGAAGGATAAAGGCAAAATCGAGCTCCGAAGCATCCGCCGCCAGACGGGCAAGATCCGTTGCAGGATCGTAGCGATCGACAAAAAACTTTCCTGGATTCAACGCCTTTTCAACGCCTGCTGCTCCATTCAGTGACACCTCACGCTCTCCTGATGTCCCTCCGGCAATCAATGCAATATGTAGTTTTTGTGTTTTCATTTTCATCCACCCGTGTATTGCTTTATCTGGTTTAATGTATTCCCTCGCAGGCCAATATACCACAACAGATGAAAACCTGCACCGTAGCTCCTGCAGCCAATTTGGAAAATACTTCAGGCTCTGCAGCAACAACTTCAGTGGAATAAATCGACCCTTTAAAACAGCATGAAGCAGGAATTACTTCAAAAATTCATTGACAAAAGCTTCTGGTGTTTAGTATATAAAAAGGATTGTCGTTATGATATTTGAATTATTTTTAATAAACTTATAACTTATTGATTTATTTTAAAAACAATTAACCAATTCTCTAAACGGAGCTACAGATGATAGAAGTTGAAGTTCGAGGAGATCTTGAGTACGCGATCAGGCAGCTGAAAAAAAAATTACAGATTGATGGAATTAAAAGAGAATTAAAGCGTCGAGAGTACTACGAGAAACCGAGCGTGAAAAAGCGGAGAAAGCAGGCTGAAGCGCGAAGAAAACTCCGCAAATTCAACAGGATAAGGAAATCTTTTTAGATTGTCTGTCCAGACTTTGAAAGTCCGGTGTCAATCGGACTTTTAGAAGTGTTCCATATATAACACAAACCGCTACAGTTGAGGATATATCAATATCACCGCCACTTTCCGCGCAGTTCAATGCTGCACGTGACCTCTTCCTGCACTACCTCATCTCAGAAAGGCGACTGGCAGAAAATAGTGTAGAAGCGTATTCTGCAGACATAACTTTTTTCCTCACATTTATAAAAACCAAAGGGAAAAGACATCTTAACAGTGTAGATGTTTCTTCAATTCATGCCTTTCTGGAACACTGTGCACAGAAGTCTATTTCCAATCGCAGCAATGCCCGGCGTGTTTCCGCCCTGAAATCTTTTTTTTCTTTTCTGACACAGCAGAATATTGTCAGGCAAAACCCTTTTGCCATGATCGACCTCCCAAAGAGCGGTCGCACTCTACCAAAAGCTCTTTCACTCAATGAGGTGAAACGGTTACTGGCCGCACCGGTAAAAGAGTCCTCTTTCACCCGGCGAGACAGCGCCATGCTGTTTCTCCTCTACTCCACCGGATTGCGGGTTTCTGAACTTATCCGCCTGCCACTCTCCGCCTGTAATAT
>DAOVUU010000285.1 GCA_030632405.1 Desulfobulbaceae bacterium
CAGGTCAAAAATCACAGACTGGTAACGGATAGTGTCCATGAAAATGGAGGGAAAATATGCATGCAGATTCTCCATTCCGGACGTTATGGTTATCACCCGCTCTGTGTAGCTCCAACCAGTATAAAGGCCCCCATCAACCGATTTAAACCTCGGGAATTGAGTGATCGCGCCATACAATCCACCATTTCTGACTTTATCAGGTGTGCAGTTCTGGCAAAAGAGGCAGGATATGACGGGGTTGAGGTTATGGGCTCTGAGGGTTACCTGATTAACCAGTTTATTGTCAGGAAAACCAACCGCAGAATCGATGAATGGGGAGGGGATTTTGAAAACCGGATTCGTTTTCCATTGGCTATTGTGCAGGGTATTCGTCAGGCGGTTGGCAGTGATTTTATCATTATCTACCGGCTCTCAATGCTCGATCTTGTAAAAGACGGCAGCAGTTGGCCGGAGATAGTTGAACTCGCTCAATCGGTTGAAAAGGCCGGAGCGACTCTTAGCAATACCGGGAGTGGCTGGCATGAAGCCAGGGTTCCTACAATTGCGACCATGGTGCCAAGAGCCGGTTTCACCTGGGTAACTCAGCGGTTGATGGGAGAGGTAAAGATTCCGCTGGTGACCACCAACAGGATCAATATGCCGGAAGTTGCGGAGTCAGTACTGGCAGAAGGGCGGGCGGATATGGTCAGTATGGCAAGACCTTTTCTGGCAGATCCGGACTGGGTAAAAAAGGCCGAGCAGGGTAGAGATGAGGAGATTAACACCTGTATCGGTTGTAACCAGGCCTGTCTTGACCATATCTTTTCCAATAAGACTGCATCTTGTCTGGTTAACCCGCGGGCCTGTCATGAGTCGACCAGGACCTTTAAGAAGAGCACAATCAAAAAAAGGATAGCTGTAGTAGGTGGCGGTCCGGCAGGTCTTTCCTGTGCCGTTACAGCTGCTGCGAGGGGGCACTCGGTTACCCTGTTTGAGGCGGGAAGTGAGATAGGAGGGCAGTTCTGTCTTGCTCGTCAGATTCCTGGAAAGGATGAATTTGAGGAGACTTTGCGATATTTTCGTCATCAGCTTCAATTGCATAGTGTCGATGTGCGACTTGCCTGTAGCGCTCAAACCAGGGATCTGGATAGTTTTGATGAAATTGTTGTCAGTACCGGGGTGGTTCCTCGACAAATTCAGCTTCCGGGGGGGGAAACCGGTAATATTTCATTATATAATGAAGTGCTTTCCGGTAAAAAAGAGATTGGTAAAAAAGCGGCAATTATTGGCGCCGGCGGCATCGGTTTTGATATGGCTGAATATCTGCTGCATGAAAATTCCCATCTGCCTTCAGTTCCCGATTTCATGTCATGGTGGGGTGTTGATACAGAGTATAAAAGGGAAGGGGGACTCGGTGAAGTGATTCCTGTGCAGCCTGTTCGAGAACTTTATCTGCTTCAGCGAAAAAAAACAAAGCCTGGTGCTGGACTTGGCAAGACCACCGGCTGGATTCATCGTATGGTGTTGAAGAAGCACGGGGTCAAGATTTTAAGTGGTGTTGAGTATGTAGCTGTCAGTAAAGAAGGGCTCCTCATACGACATAATAATGAGGAACTATTGCTTGAAGTTGATGATATAATTATCTGCGCAGGCCAGCTTTCAGAACTGTCGCTGGCCCGGGAACTTGATGATCTTGGGCGGCCATACCATATTATTGGAGGAGCATTAAAGGCGGGTGAACTTGATGCAAAAAGAGCGATATTAGAGGGGACTGAACTGGCGGATACCCTTTAGAGATTTGGATTGGTTTTCACGTCTTGCTGGGAGAGTCGCAAAATTGCCAGGTTCGCAATAGTCAGGCCGAAGATACCGGTTATTGTTGGTAAACTGCCAAGCACATTGCGTTTTCGCCCTCTTTCTGAAAAAGGAGTTTCCCCAACGGCGATCTCATCTTCCCCCTTTTCCTGCTGAAAACTGTAGTCAAAATCAATTTTCTCAGTGGAGTAAACAGCTGTAATTCCTCTCCCGGCACCTCTCCTGCGTAGTCTTTTTCGAAGGTGTCTGGCGAGGGGGCAGCTTTTTGTGTCAAAGAGGTCACCGGAACAAATCAAGGTAGGATCGGTTCGCAGAGCGGCACCCATTGAACTTATAATCGGTATTTCCCTCAGGTATGTTCCGTGGAGGAGCTGTGTTTTGGGGTTTAAAGAATCGATTGCATCTATAAGTAAGTCCGGTCTTGGTGATAATATCTGTTCCAGGGTCTCATCTCCGGCAAAAAGCTGCATGGGTTCAACTGTGCATTCAGAGTTGATGGCCAGTACTCTGTCACGGGTAACCAGTGCCTTAGATTGTCCAAGAGTTGTTTCAAGAGCAATAATCTGCCTGTTTAAATTGGTTGGCTGGACGGTGTCGAAGTCAACAACACGGAGATGGCAGACTCCTGCCCGCACAAGACCTTCAACGGCATATCCGCCGACGGCGCCTAGTCCGACAACAGTCACCATTCGTGACTGCAACTGCTTAAATTTTACCTCTCCGAGTAATCGTTCTGTTCGGGCAAATCGTTCCATAGTGTTACACTGTTATTTTAATGACTCTTTATAGGAGAATTGTCATATGGGGCGATAGTCTTATCAATCTGAATAGTTACCATATCCCCATTTGTATTTAAATGGAATTTCATTCTCTGTCTCTTTTCAAATAGGGTTGACATAACAACGATAACTAGTTAGTTTTAATAATCGTTATTATTTATGGAGGATTTTATGCAGCTTCGAATGACCAATCAAAGGGAGATCATTCTCCGTGAGCTAAAAAAAAGCAGACAGCACTTGAGTGCTGATGAGCTTTACGATAAAGTAAAAAAGTATATGCCAAGGATCAGTCTCGCGACTGTTTATAGAAATCTGGAGATACTTTCTGAGGCAGGGTTTATTGGTAAGCTTGAAATCAGTGGCAGGCAGAAGCGTTTTGATTATGATGTCACTGAACATGACCATGTATATTGTGCTGTGTGTCACAGGGTCGACAATCTGAATATTGAACGCCAGGGTCTGCATACGAGAGAAATTAAATCTGTCAAAGGGTATTCGGTTACAGGCTATCGGCTCGAAATTGTAGGTATATGCCCAGCCTGTCAAAAAAAAGCAAAACAGGAGAAGAAGAAATGAGTGGCAGTAAAGAATTAAGCAGTGAAGATAAGCAGGTGCTGGAAGCTCTGGTGAAAAGTGGCGGACCATGCGGGAACAAAGATATTGTAGAGGCAACAGGTCTTGATAAAAAGATCGTAAGCAAGCAGGTGACTGCTCTTAAAAAAAAGGGGCTGGTAGATAGTCCCGCACGTTGTAAATATGGTATAACTGAAGAGGGTCAGACGGCATTGAAGTGTTGAAGTAAAGAAAAGATCATTTAAATTAGTTTTACTCTGGCAGGGATAAATGAGAGAGATAATAGCAAAAACGAGAACATTCAGGCGGTTTTTTCAAAAAGAGTCCATCAGTATGGATGTAATGCATGAACTTGTCGACCTGGCAAGACTCGGCGGATCCGCCCGTAATGGTCAACCATGGCAGTATATGATCATTAATACTCCTGAGTTGTGTG
Organism: Desulfobulbaceae bacterium; assembly: GCA_030632405.1. Classification (GTDB taxonomy): domain Bacteria; phylum Desulfobacterota; class Desulfobulbia; order Desulfobulbales; family Desulfocapsaceae; genus Desulfomarina. Next base: position 3,583 of record DAOVUU010000285.1, read on the forward strand.
AAAAGGTATTCCCATTTCTTGGCTGGGCCGGTTACCTGAGTGACTGGAAGGGGCCGGTTGAAGGAGAGCGGCCAAGTGGTTATATCTTCTGTCTGTTAAATACAAACTGGCTTAAAGGACCGGAAAGTGAAGCGCAGTTTGATCTGGGGGTGGCAACCCAGAATCTGCTTCTTGTGGCAATGGAGAAGCGAATCGGAGGCTGTCGTATAGGTTCATTTAATCCCAAACTGGCTGCACTCTTTCAATTGCCGTCTCACTTGCGGCTTTCACTTGTTATTGCACTGGGCAGGCCTCGTGAGACAGTGATTCTGGAAGAATGCAAGACAGATTCGGATATCAAGTACTGGCGGGATGATGAGGGACTGCATCATGTGCCTAAAAGATCTCTGGATAGTTGTCTTTTTACATCAGACTTAGCACCTTAGAAATTACTCTCTGTGTTTTTACCCCCCGGGCTTATACACTGAAGCGGATATTGAGAATATCGCCGTCTACCACTGTATAATCTTTACCCTGGACATACATCTTTCCCTGCTTTTTCAGTTCGGCCTCACTGCCGAAATAGATAAGTTCATCGTATTTCATCACTTCCGCCCTGATAAACCCTTTTTGCAGGTCATAATGTATTGCTCCTGCTGCCACAGGGGCAGGAGAGTTAAACCGCACAAGCCACTGGCGGACCTCATCTTTTCCGACTGTGAAAAAGGAAATAAGGCCCAGTGCTTTCAGGCAAAGCCGGGTCATTGCACCAAGAGCGGGTTCCTCAATGCCGAGATCTGCAAGGAACTCATTTTTTTCTTCCTCAGAATCCAGC
>DAOVUU010000143.1 GCA_030632405.1 Desulfobulbaceae bacterium
AGGAATGCAAATTTAATGGAATGAGGCGTACTTAAGTACGTCGTAATGACATTCAATTTGCAATGACGAAGAAGATGAAGAGTTTTTACGACGCCATCAAATTTAACAACCTGCATTAAGAAGGAAGACTCTGCGTTGTACTGCAGGTCCATTGGCTATCGATTTTGGGTGATACAATAATTAATCGAAAATTCAAAAGTATCACTGTTCTTGATACCATTGTGCTCTTCTCCATACTCGCCTTCTTCGTCTTCGTTGGCTACAGACTGTTCTATTCACTGAACTATAAATGGAACTGGTCCGTTATCCCGACGTATATGTTTAGATTTGATGCAGAAAAAGGCTGCTGGACTGCCAATATCCTGCTGGAAGGACTCTTCACCACCCTCAGGCTCAGTATCTGGGGAATGATTCTTGCCACTCTGATCGGGCTCCTGGTAGGGCTTATGAGAGTATCTCCTCGACTCTTCTTTCGCCTTGCAGGTCGAACCTATATTGAACTTATCAGAAACACCCCTCCCCTTGTACTGGTCTTTATTTTCTACTACTTCATTACCGACCAACTCCTTGCTTTTCTTGGAATCGACGATATTTTTCAGGCCAGTCCCACTATAATTCAGCAGATTGTTACGTTCTCCTTCGCAGACGGTGCCCTTCTCATCCCGTTTTTATCCGGAGTGCTGACCCTGGCTCTCTTCCAGGGTGCCTATATTGGTGAAATCGTCCGTGCAGGTATCGAGGCAATTGATAAAGGCCAGTGGGAGTCAGCAAAGGGACTTGGTTTTTCCAGATGGAAAATGATGCGACTGGTTATTCTTCCCCAGGCAACCCGAATTATGCTCCCACCCCTCGCCAACGAATTTATAAATACCGTTAAATGGTCCTCCATCGTCTCAATCATCTCTATCCAGGAGTTAACCTTTCAGGGACTTCAGGTTATGGGGTCAACCCATGCAACCATTGAGATCTGGTGTACAATATCTTTAATGTATCTCCTGCTCTGTTATATCCTCTCAAATCTTGTCTCCAGAGTAGAGCGGCGTCTCTCCCGCACTGACTCAGTCTTTCAAACCAGTACGTCCTGAGGAGTAGTGTATGAATGCGGTCCGCTCACCATTTTCCATCACCAATATCCGGCTCTTTATTGCTTTTCGAATTTTTTTTAATGCCCGCTTCTACTACCCCATTTTCACTATTCTGTTCCTTGACTACGGTCTCACGATTGAGCAGTTTGCTCTGCTGAATACAGTGTGGGCGATCACTATAGTTCTGGCTGAAGTTCCATCCGGAGCCCTTGCCGATGTGTTTGGCAGAAAATATCTCATCGTTACCACATCATTCCTGATGGTGATAGAAATGCTCGTTATCGCTTTTGTTCCCCTTGGCAATGCGAATATCATCTTCTGGGGCTTCCTTATCAACAGGGTACTCAGCGGCCTCGCTGAGGCAATGGCAAGCGGTGCAGACGAGGCCATAGCCTATGACTCTCTGGTTCAGGAGGGTTTAGAGGAAGACTGGCCCAAAGTGCTCAGTCTCCAAATGCGGCTTCGCTCAATTGCATCTATTATAACGGCCACTACCGGTGCATTAATCTATGACCCCGGGGTCATAAACCGCATCCTCACATGGTTTGGCTCTTCCTGTTCCGTCACCCAGCAAACCTCCATGCGTTACCCGATTTATTTAACCTTACTGCTGGCAATATTTGCCTGTATAACTTCATTAATGATGAAGGAACCGGGGAAAGAGCAGCAACCTGATGAGAAATATAACATCGCGGAGGCAATGCGCATGATCTGGCAGGCGGGGAAATGGCTTGCAAGAACCCCTTTTGCTCTGTCAATAATACTTCTCGGCATGTGTTATGACCATGTTTTGCGGATGATCGTAACCATGACCAGCCAATATTACCGCCTCATACATCTACCTGAGGCAAGTTTTGGTCTTATCGCCTCGGCAATGGCCCTGATCGGCCTTATCATACCTAAAATTGCTGAATTCATGGTCGTTCGGTTCACTCCTACCCAAAACATGTTCTGGGTCGCTCTCATAGCATTAACCGGACTCTTCGGCCTCACCGGGTTCTTCCCCTATCTGGGCATTCTCCCCATGGCACTGATCTTTATTGCCATTATGTTTGTTTCGTTTTTCACCAGTCATTACCTGAACAAGGTTACCGAGTCTTACCAGCGTGCGACTGTACTCAGTTTCAAAGGACTTGCCTTTAACCTTGCCTACGGGTTGATTGGAATATTTTTTGCTCTACTTATACAATTTCAGAAGGGAAAGGCACAAAATATTCATCCCGACTGGCAGCCGGATGGTATCGCAAATTTTGCTTTCATGTCCGCCATTGACTGGTTCCCATGGTATGCCATTCTTACCCTGGGTATAGTCATCATCTATTGCGGATTGAGACTGCAGAAGAGCCAGAACTCAATTGGCTGGAATGAAAAATAATGTCTGTCTGATCTTATTGCGAATATTCTGCGTACAGTATAAAGTAATGATAAATATGAATGATATGAGGTGAGACACAATGCTGAAACGATTTTCTATATCCCTTGAGGAAAACCTGCTGGAGATCTTTGATGACCATATCAAAGCCCGCAGTTACAGCAATCGATCAGAGGCAATCCGGGACCTTATCCGTAAGGCGTTTGTCAAAAATGAATGGCAGGCAGACAAGCAGGTCATGGGCGTTGTCAGTCTTGTATATGACCATCACCAGCCGAACCTCCAGGAAAAAATTACCGTGGTTCAACATGATTACCATCACCACATAGTCTCAACCACCCATGTCCATATGGACCATGACAACTGCCTTGAAGTTATAGTAGTAAAAGGAAAGGCCAAAGACGTCCAGGAACTTGCTAATCAGCTCACAGCACTGAAAGGGGTAAGGGATGGTCACCTGGCCATGAGCAGTACAGGTAAGGCCCTGCACTGATATGAAAAAAACAGTGTCAGTTTCCGTACACGGTGGTCACAGCGGTCAATTCTGCAGCCATGCAGCCGATACCCTGGATGACATAATCCAGGGCTATATAAGAGAACAGTTTCCCTGGGTTGGTATCACTGAACATGCACCTTTCATAGGCGAAAATTCTCTTTACTATCCCGACGAGAGAGAGGCGGGCCTGACTCCAAAGCTCATCCTGCAACGCTTTGGTGACTATATGCTCGAATGCCGGCGGCTGCAGAAAAAATACCGGGACAAAATTCGTCTCTTTTCTGCGATGGAAATAGAGACGTATAGTGGTTATGAACAATTTGTGCCCTATCTGATTAATCGATTCCAGCCCGATTATATTGTGGGTTCAGTGCATTTCATCAATGATATAGGCTTTGACTACTCTCAAACATTTTATAACCGGATTGTGGAGACCGTCGGAGGTAAAGATGAACTCTACTGTCTCTACTTTGACAAACAGTATGAGATGATCAAAATTCTCAAGCCGTCAGTGGTAGGACATTTTGACCTGATACGCATCTTCGACAGTAACTATAAATCCCGGCTTCTCAAACCCGACATATGGCAGCGAATTGAAAGAAATCTGCAACTCATCAAGGATCTCGACCTCATTATGGACTTCAATCTTCGTTCCCTGTACAAAGGAGCAACAGAACCATATATTTCAAGATCCATACTCAAAAGAGTACGGGAACTCGACATCGCAGTGGTCCCCGGCGACGATTCCCACGGAGTTGGTTCTGTCGGAAATTATCTCACAGAGGGAATTAAAATCCTCGAAGATCTTGATTTTGACACGAACTGGCGACAGCCTGAACTACTGCAATACTAATATATTTATACTTATTTTCTGCGCTTTTCCCCCTTTCGGGAGGGACGGAATGTCCACAACAAATCAGATGTACAATGACAGAAGTTTTCTGACCTTTTTAATCAGGACTGGAAATTTGTTTATAAATGTATTATTCTTACTTAAGTCGTGATTGAGGCTTTTTAGCCTCCGAAAAAGGGTTTGTTGTCTGAAGGCAACAGGCCCTTTTTTAATTACGTCTACCTCCTTTGGGGACCGGTAACTATATCAGATAACCTTATTAAGTTTTTGAAAGAGGCAAAAATGGAGCACGAAAAGAAATTTGTCAAAGTAGGTAAAAATGATGCGAAGATGTTTATTTCGAACGAACGAATAGATTATGATCCGTTCGTTGCCCTCAGCGATATGCACATGGTTCGCAAGGCATTTGGGATTGACTACGATTCTCTGAAAAAAACCATTGAAAAAATAGATCCGGACCTGTGGCTGAAAATTGACAGTTCTGCGACTGAACTTGAAAAGAAAGATAGCGGTACATTCAATTTCGACGAATATGCACAGGGCTTTGTTGAGGGAGTTGCTGCTGTCTGGGATCAGATTAACAACAAAGTTTGATGGCGTCGTAAACAGTCTCCCGCTCCGTCATTCCCACCTGCGCGGGAATGACGAGAAACTAGCAATTTTAGCTTTTTGCGAGTCCATCAACTGTCACAACCCCTATTTTGTCCATACTTCAGGTTCATAGGAACCCGGGATGCAATATTCTATTCGGTACGGTTCGATAATAATTATAGAATATTTTGGATCATCGGGCCCGTCAAAGATCGGAGCGAGCATATCATTCCAGAATCCGTGACGTTCTTCTTTGTCTGTACTTACCCGGGCCAGACCCTGAATCTGCAGATATGGCTGCATCTCCTGAAGACTGTTCACACCGCAGGTCAGATGAACATCAGGATTGCTCTCGATATGCTTGACTTTGCGCGAATCGACAAAAGTCGCGCATCGAACGACTAAGTCCCCGCCCCCAACAGTCAGTACGTACCGCACCCATGGGTTGTGTTGCTCTGTTACCGTTGCCAAAGCTGCCAGCTGTGGCTTATGAATTATATCAAGAATGCGCTGTTCTAAATCCGGCATTTTATATGCTCCCTTGTAGAGTTTTTCTAAGCACTGCTCCAATACAGATGAAACAGTTTTTTATCATGCCAGAGTTTAATCATCTTTCAGGAAACAGACATAAAAAAACGTAATCAACATTATCAACAGGATCGGAAACTACCATACACCTCGAATGAATCTGAAGTTGTCGGCAGACCACACCCCGTGTTGTGGTTGACCATTTACTTCTGCTCAACTGTCACTCTCACCGCCCAAATCAGGAAAAGCACCGGAGCACCCATTATCGCAGTTAACAGAAAAAAGTTCTCATACCCGATATTGGAAACCATTGTCCCTGAATATCCACCTATCAGCTTAGGCAGTAATGTCATTATTGAGCTGAAAATTGCATATTGAACAGCAGTAAAAGAGATATTGGTAAGACTTGATAAAAAAGCGACAAAAGCGGTGGTGGCAATACCAGCCGAAAGATTATCAGCGCCAATAACAACTGCCAGCATGGTTACATCGGCTCCAGCTTTTGCGAGCAACATAAAGAGTAGATTCGTTGCAGCAGATAGAAATGCACCGAGAAATAAAATACTGTTTACTCCAAATCTCACGGTGAGAATCCCTCCAAGAAAACCACCTGCAAGTATCATTGCCAGACCAAATGATTTTGTCACCCCTGCAATAATATTTTTGGTAAATCCCATATCCAGGTAAAAGACATTGGCTACTACCCCTAACACAATGTCAGATAATCGATAAAACCCTACAAGCAGCAACAGTAAGAGTGCAGCTTTGCCACTATATCGCAAAAAAAACTCCCGGACCGGATCGAGATATGTCCGGTTCACCATCTCTTTATTGACGAAACCACCGCGCACAATCAGAAAGGCCATGCAGACTCCAGTACCGACTGCTACCAGGAATCGAAATAATTCAAAAAGAAATTTACCGAGTGGATCGTCTAAAATTGCGACTGTTGTAAAGGAGTTTTTGAGGGTATCAAAGAATGTACCTAGATAAAAAAAAGTTACTGCAAATACAGAGACACTTGCAAGAAAAAGAACAACAAACCGCACATATTCAATAATAGAATAGGTATAGCTGGTTGTTTTCCCGTTTGATTGAGGTTCATCAACAATCAGAGTAGTTATTACTCCGCAAAGCATCACCGCGGCCATCGCCCAATAGGTCATCTGCCACGCCTGAAAACTGTATGAGCCACGGCTTGTTCCAAGATATCCTGCCAAAAAGAGTGATCCCGCCCCGGCGACAAGCATTCCTCCGCGATATCCGGCAATATACATTGATGCCAGCAATGCCTGCATTGATTCTTCAGCACATTCAATCCTATAGGCATCTATCACTATATCCTGTGTAGCGGATGAAAAACCGAGCAATACCGCAGCAAACGCCATTACCACAATATGATTAGTGCCTGTTGCCGGATCGATGAGCCCCATCCAGATTATTGCAGCAATAATCATAAACTGTGATAACAACATCCATGCTCTTCTCCGCCCAAATATTCGCGTAACAACGGGAAGAGGCAGAAGGTCTACAAGCGGTGCCCATAGAAACTTGAATGAGTACCCCAAAGCCGCCCAGCTAAAGAAG
>DAOVUU010000316.1 GCA_030632405.1 Desulfobulbaceae bacterium
GGGGGGGCCGTAAGTTGGCTTTGAACAATGCGGACGTCGTTATCGTGGGTGGTGGTGTTATCGGTTCTGCGATTGCCTATTTCCTCGCTCTCCATAAGATTGAAGTTATCCTTCTGGAAAAAGAGGAGATTGGTTCGGGAAGCTCGGGAGCATGTGATGGTGCAGTGCTCATGCAAAGCAAAAAACCGGGGATTCATTTAAAGATGGCGATGGAAAGTCGCAGGCTTCTGGAAGAATTACAGGATCAGTTGCCAATATCTTTTGAGTTTGAAAAAAATGGCGGGTTGATTGTTATTGAAAATGAAGAAGAACGTACATTGATGGAACAGCATGTCAATGGCCAGCGTGCAGCAGGGCTGGCTGTAGAGCTGATAGATCAGAAGCAGCTCAGCATATTGTCACCGCACCTGTCCCCCCATTTGCTGGGTGCAACCTACTCATCACATGAGGGTAAAATCAATCCGATGGCTCTTACTTTTGGTTTTATCAGAGGGGCAATGCAGCTTGGTGCGCACATTATCACAGGCACAAAGGTATTAGATATAAAAACGGATGGAGAGCAGATAACATCGGTTCAGACGGATAGTGGAGAAATTAAAACGCATACGGTTATTAATGCTGCCGGTGCTTTTGCCCCGCAGATCGGGAAAATGCTGAATATCGATATTCCGATCAGGCCCAAGCGCGGGCAATTACTGGTTACTGAAGCTCGACCAGGATTACTTAAACCCTGTCTTTTAACAGCCAGTTATATTGCCGCAAAGTACAATTCACCGTCGAAAAATAAGAGCAGTGGCGGTTTATCTATGGATCAGACCCATAACGGCAATTTGCTGCTTGGGTCAACCCGTGAACTGGTAGGGTATGACAAACAGAACACCGCAGACGGATTGAAACAGATTGCATCCCGGGCAGTGCGTGTTTTACCGGTTTTGAAAGATATGATGCTTATTCGATCATTTGCAGGATTGAGACCCTATACACCTGATGGTCTTCCTATCTTAGGAAAAGTTGGAAAAATAAAAGGTTTCATCATGGCAGCCGGGCATGAAGGAGATGGAATTGCGTTGTCTGCCATAACCGGGAAACTTATCAGTGAATTGATCGTAAATGGAGAGCCAACAGCTTCTCTTGATGAGTTCAATTTAGATCGTTTTTCAACAGACTTGGCATAAATGCTGCTGATGGTGATGTGGTGATGGAAAATTTGAGAATTGTAAAAGCAAAGTCAGGCTGGCCTGGCAAAATGATAGAGCAGGAAGAGAAAATCACCTTCCTTGTTAATGGGAAGCCTACAGAAGCCCGTCAGGGAGAAACAATTCATGCGGCCTTGATTTGTGCCGGATATCGACAATTTCGAAAAAGTAAAACAAACCAACCTCGAGGTGTATTTTGTGGAATGGGTATCTGTTATGAGTGTTTGGTAACAATTGATAATGGTCCCAGGAAACAGGCTTGTGCAACGATTGTAGAAGAAGGTATGGAGGTTGAGATCGATGCTGGCTGAAGAATACGATGTCGTGATCATCGGTGCTGGCCCTGCCGGGATGAGTGCGGCATCAATCCTGGCAGAGCATTCTGTTAAAACCCTGCTGATAGATGAGAACGGACATCTTGGTGGTCAACTTTGGCGCGGTTTGACGGAACAGCCTGACAGCTCATTCAGGTTTATCAACTCGTCAAATAACAAAATCAATTTATTGGCAGCAACAGGCTACCGCAACGGCAGCCTTCATATTCATGAGACTGCCTGTGTTCTCGGTGTTTTCCCGGAGAATTACATCCTGCTCTCTTCAAAAGAAGAGGGGATAATAGAAATCAAGGCAGGAAATATCATATTTGCGACAGGTGCCAGAGAAAAAGTGCGTCCATTTGAAGGCTGGACACTACCTGGAGTGATGACAGTGGGTGCAGTCCAGATATTACTCAAAAACCACCATGTTCTCGCAGCTTCGGAGATGTTGATTAATGGTGCAGGGCCATTGATGTATCTGTTGGCGGGTAATGTACTCAGCCGAAACGGTAAAATTACGGCCCTTCTGGACAGATCATCTTTCACAAGTCTACTGGGGACAACCCGGGTTATGGGGGGGCAGCTCGGAAAACTCGGGCAGGGATTCTCTTCACTCGGTTATCTGATAAAAAGCAGACTTCTTCCCAAATATAGCAGGCAGATAGTCAGAGCAGAAAGCAAAGGTGATCGTATAGAAGCCACCACAGTAGAAATATCATCGGATGGTACCATTGTAAACGGCAGCAGCCAGCGGTACAAAACCCAGCTTATTGCCATGACTAATGGGTTTGTCGGCAATATCGAACTGCCTCAGGTCGCAGGTTGTGAGCTGGATTATTCATCAGATAAAGGCGGATGGTTTGTCACTGTCGATTCGTCAATGGAAACTTCTGTAAGCACTATTTTTGCAGCAGGAGAAATAACCGGTATTGCCGGAGGTGACAAGGCAGTGGTAGAAGGGCAATTAGCAGCACTCTCCGTTTTGCATCAATTAGAAAGGTTAAGCGAAACTGACTTTGGTAGAAGACAAAAGGCGCTGCTGACCAAGCGTAAACAGTATCAGCGTTTCGGTACATATCTGAATCGTCAATGGAGGATTCCAGCTAAAGAGTGGGAAACTATTGCTGATGATACAATCATCTGTCGTTGTGAGGACATTACCATTGGCAAGCTTCGCAGCTGGATAAAAGCCGGTTTCACAACCTCAAATGTTCTAAAAAAAGCAACCCGCTGCAGTATGGGAAACTGCCAGGGACGGACCTGTGGTCCATTGATTTATGACATTTTAGCTGCCTGCGTACCTGCCGGTGAGACAAAACCATTTTCCGTTCGGATGCCGATAAAGCCAGTACCTCTGGGTGACCTGGTGCCGGGTGAGGTGATGTGATGAAACATTATATTGATTCTGAATGGGTTGATAAAGATGACAAAATAGGTGTTTATGACCCTTATGATAATTCTCTTATCGATTATATACCAAAGGCCGACATAAGTGATGTGAAAAAGGCTCTTGATGCTGCGGAGAAAGGCTACCATACAGCAAGAAAAATGCCGGTCCATGAAAGGGCACAAATATTATATTCAACCGCTGAAATTATAAATAAAAGGACAGAAGAGTTTTCCCAGACGCTTGCCAGGGAGAGTTCAAAGACTATCCGGGAGGCCAGAAAAGAAGTTGGCCGCTGTGTTAACACCCTTACAGTATCGGGAGAAGAGGCCAAAAGAATCCATGGAGAGACCATCTCTTTTGATTCATTTCCTGGTGGGGAGAACAGAAAGGGATACTACTATCATAATCCCATCGGAATTATATTGGCCATAACACCTTTTAATGATCCACTTAACCTGGTGGCCCACAAACTTGGCCCCGCTTTTGCCGGCGGCAACAGCGTTATTCTCAAACCCGCCACAGTCACCCCCCTTTCAGCGATCAAACTGGCTGAGGCATTCCTGGAAGCAGGATTACCACCAGGAATTTTACAGATCTTAACGGGAAACAGCAGTGAGATCGGTATCCCCCTGATTAAAGATGAACGAATCAAAATGATATCTTTTACCGGCGGGATCAAGGCAGGTAATAGAATTGCCGCCATCAGCGGTATTAAAAAAATGGGAATGGAGCTGGGATCAAACTCTCCGGTAATCGTCTGGCATGACTCCGATATCGACTGGGCTGTGGAATCATGTGTGTCTGGAGCTTTCTGGGCTGCCGGCCAGAATTGCCTTGGAGTACAGCGCATATACATCCATAAGGAAAAGTATGAGGAATTCAAGGATAAGTTTATCAAAAAGACCAGCCAGTTAAAAGTCGGGAATAAACTCAGTGAAGAAACCGACATGGGCCCGATGATAACCACCACAGAAGCAATCAGAGTGGAAAGACTGATAAATGACGCTGTCGCTTCCGGAGCAGACATTTTATGCGGGGGCGGCAGGAAGGGTGCTTTTTATGATCCCACCGTACTTGAAAATGTGCCAAAGACATGCCAGGCATACTGTGAAGAGATATTTGGGCCGGTTGTAAACCTTTTCCCTATAGATGACTTTGATGAGGCGATAGAAGA
>DAOVUU010000318.1 GCA_030632405.1 Desulfobulbaceae bacterium
ACATCCCGTACCATAAAAGCCTTTGCCGGGCTGTTCCACTGCTTTTTTTTCCGTATCTTCTTGAGATCCCAGAGCACGATTATGCCCTTGATTTCCTGTCCCTCTGTAACCATAACCCCCCGGATTTTTTTCGAAGCCATAAGCTCCTGTACTTTGTGCATTGGAGTATCCGGGGTGACAGTAAAAACCGGAAACGACATGATAGCATAGATCTGAATCGTTCCAACATGTTCTATTTCCAGGAGGTCAATTATCTTTTTGTTGACTTCAGTAGCAGAGATTGTGCTCTTTTGGATTGTGGCAGATCCTGCTCCGCCGTGCCCACCCCCGCCAAAATTCTGCATAATCTGACCGATATGAATGTGGTCAACCCTGCTGCGGCCAATAATGGTGTACCTGGAATCGTTTACAAAGGTAACAAAAATAGCATCAACGTTTATGATTTTTCTGTACATATTTACAACAGCTGCCAGGTTGCCCACTTTCTTATCGAGATGGATGGTATTGAAACCAATGGTATTACCGTTGATTGTCATTTTTTCGGTTTCTTTCATCATCTCAAAGAGTACCTCTTTCTGGGTTTCTTCGTATGGAGGATTGAGAAAGAAGCGGGCAACATTGAGATCAGCATTGTTTTCCAGTAGATAGGCGGCGGCCCTTGCGTCCTCTGCTGTGGTTGTAGGAAATGTAAGATGGCCGGTATCTTCGTAGAGTCCTATCAGGAGAACTGTTGAGACCAGTGAGTTAATGCGAATTTCTTTTTCAACCATTTTCCTGACAAGAAGAGTGACTGTTGCTCCGATACGTTCTCTACAGGACCAGGTCGCGTGGATATCTGTGTCCCCCGTCATATGATGATCCCATAAATCGATTTCCAGGTCGGGTTTGTTCTGCAGTTTTTCCATCCTGTCGAGGCGTTGCCACTGATTAGTGTCCACTATGATAAGCTTGGTGACCTCCCCGGCATCTATCTCATTTGGCAGGATGATGTTGAATGCTGTTTTGTGGGTAGAGAGAAACTGGCCGACATTGCGGTTTACCGCTTTTGGGATTACACCAATACAGCCCGGATAGATGATAGTGGCGGCGATAACAGATGCCAGGCCATCAAAATCTGTGTTTTTATGGGTTGTTGCTATTTCCATTATGCTAACTCGGCTGGGAATCTTTCTTAAGTAGGGTTAAGATGTGAGGCTGTAGTACTACTGAAGCAGATAAACAGGTCGATCTCCTTCATCAAGGTATAAGTGCATCAACTGTTCCGCCATCTTGGAAAGGTTTTCCTGGCGGTTTACGGGGGATGGATGTGTGCTGAGAAACTGGGGTGGGGTTTTCCCTCCGACCGCACCCATTTTCTGCCAGAGTGTGGCTGCGGCCCGTGGGTCATATCCTGCCCTGGCTGCAATTTCGATTCCCATGACATCCGCCTCCGTTTCGGATGTCCTGCTGTTTGGCAGGGTAATTGCCAGGGTTGCTGCAAGGGCACTGCCGGTAAGCATGGCGCCCCCATAATCGCTGTCTCTGGTGGCAATACCAAGTCCTGCTAAACCAAGCTGGGAGGCCAGTGCTACAGACATCCTTTCTGCAGTGTGGTTGGCCAGCGCATGAGATATTTCATGGCCCATGACCTGGGCGATTTCATCATCAGTTGCTTCGAGTTTATCAATCAGGCCGGTATAAATTGCCATTTTACCGCCAGCCATACACCAGGCGTTAACCATTTCCGGATCATCGATAACTTTTACACTCCATTCCCAGTCGCTGGTATGGGGGTAGAGGACGATTGCCTGGGCTATCAAACGACCGGTGATCCATTTTATGCGGGCCGAGGTGGCCGGATCGGAATCAACCTGGCCTTTTTTCTGCAGTGGCGCGAGGGTTTGGACGTATGCCTCGCGGGATGCGGAGATGGCCTGTTCAGGAGAAACCAGCATAAGCTGGGAACGCCCTGTAGGACTGGTAGCACAGGCCGAGAATGTAATCAGAAGCAGGGTGAGAAGAAAATTTTTCATAATAATCAATGTGGTATCATTCAAATAGTAATAGATTAATTGTATCTGGCAAGTCCAATATGTGATGGCGTCGTAAAAAGTTACCCATGGATCCGGTTTAGTTTCTTTGCAATTCTCTAACCGGACAACACTGAGTTGTAATGAGAGATATTGCCAATTCAGAAGATAGGGGGCAGAGGTAAAGGCTTTGGATATTGAAAAATATAGGAAAATCTGGATCAATCAACTGATTGTTGAATATGAGGAAATATGCTGGGGTTACGGAGTGGAATTAATCCCCCCTGTTTTTGAAATTTCCGATTCGAGGAAAGAGGTCGGATCATATCATTCGGAGACCAGAACAATACGGTTAAGCCGTTATCTTCTTGCGGAGAATTCCTGGATGGTGACGCTGCAGGTTTTAAAACATGAAATGGCTCACCAACTCTGCTCGGAACTGTTCGGCAGCCAGGATGGGGGACATGGTGTCGAATTCCAGAGGGGATGTGAACTTCTTGGTGTAGAACCTGAATATCGATTGGCGAAGTCATCTCTACCTGAATTCGAGAAAAAACTGACGAAAGGGAGAGGCGTGTCTGAGAAGGGGCGAAGATTTATTGATAGGGTCGAGAAACTGTTCGCCCTTGCCAGATCTCCCAATGAAAATGAGGCGACCTTCGCAATGCAGAAGGCCAACGAATTGATAGAAAAATATAATCTTACTATTTTTGAAGATGGAGTAAAGCGGGATTTTGGTTACACCGTCATCAATAGAAAAAGAAAACGCATTGAGACCTATCAGCGGCACATCTGCAGGATTCTACAGGATTTTTTCTTCGTAAAAGTGATTGTCTCGTCCCTGTATGATCCCAGAATTGATCAGAGCCATAAAATTATCGAAATTCTTGGCGCAAAGGAGAACGTGGCTATTGGTGAATACTGTTATTTCTTTCTTGAAAACAAACTGTTTACCCTCTGGGCCTATAACCGGCAAAAATTTAGAGGATCAACAAGAACAGAGAAGAACAGTTATTTTCTTGGCCTGCTTGCCGGATTTTACGATAAGCTGAAAAAACAGGGTGAGAAAACCACGGGAAAGGCCGTACCCGCCCGGGGCAAAGCTGTGGTTCTGTTATCGGCCAGGAAGGAACTTGAAGGGTATGTAAACAACAGGTATCCACGCCTGCAAAAAAATTCCCGGAGGAGTGTCAGGATATATAAAAGCACTTATAGCGATGGCGTGGCTACAGGAAGGACGATTACCCTTACAAAGGGAGTTGCTGGAGCGCCGGTTCAAAGCGGTAGAATGTTAACAGCATTCTAGGCTCTCTGGGGTGAGGAAAGTGATCGCACTGTTGGCATTGTTTTTGATTCAGGCTGAAATCATCTCTTCTTTTACCATCCTATCGATAAAGTTGAGGACGAACTGGCGCTGACTGCTGCTGGTATGGGCTATACAACTGCAATGGAGATTAGATTGACTGCGGACAAGAAGCTCAAAGGTAACTGACTGGTTGTCCAGTTCCACCCCAAGAAAAAATGGCCCGTGATCTTCATGTCCCTGTTGGGCTTCGGCGAGAAGGTCGGCAGGCAGTTCAAGCCAGTAGAGGCCGATCATCGCTCCCTGCTTGAGGGAACGCTTGAGATAGGATTCTATATTGTCCCGTTCCATGGGGGAGAGTTCGTCAATAACTATCTGTCTCATATCTCATACCTTGATGAATTCGTAAAAAGTTCGGTCGAAGCCATGGATGGCTAAGTCCGATAAGCGTAGACTTCGAGAAGTTCGATATACAAGGCGTAGTGTTTTTCACAGGTACTCGGCTATACATGTGGTATGTCGAGTACCTGTGAAAAACCTACAACGCAGTAGATCGGACTTTTTACGACGCCATCTCATATGTCAAGCCAGGTTGTATCTTTGTTTAGATTCTCATAGCCTTCTTCACGTACTACCAGCATATTTTCAAGCCTGATTCCACCCCAGCCTGGGATATAGATACCAGGTTCTACTGTGACGATCATTCCTGCTCTGAGTTTTTTGTTGGAAAGTGGAGAGAGGCGCGGT
>DAOVUU010000323.1 GCA_030632405.1 Desulfobulbaceae bacterium
CAACGCCTGTCTGCGCCGCTCCATAATTTCGTCTCTCGGTAGATTTTTGGCAAATGTTTCGATGACATTGATGGCTTTATTTTTCTTTAAATATTCCATGATATCAGTCGAATTCATGTTAAGAGAATCACCCCAGGACGCTGTTTTTACATTGAGCTGTGGAAATATTTCCTGCCTGAATATTAACTCAGCGTGGGCAACGGTCTGATCGATATACACCTGGAAATTATTTTTTTCCAATGCCTTCCTGCAATGCTCAAGCCGAAGTCCCCAGAAATCGTTTTCGTATTCTTCCATGTTTTTTCTCCAAACAAAACCACGCTACTTAAGAGACCGGTAATATGAACCGAGAGTATAGACGGCAGCGAGTGGGTTATGTCCGGTTACCCTATCCTTTACTGCCAGAACAGTGCAGGGTGCAGTCGCATATTTCAAAAAGAGGGAATCATGGCCAACGCACAACCCCAGCAGCACATTAAACTCAGTATTTTCATGATTCAGCACTTCAGCCTGAAGGATCGGATTGCACATGGCTTCAGGCTCACCAATTGCAATTTTCTCATGATCTTTTAAGCCGATGAGTTCTTTTGGTACACCGGCAATCTTACAAATAGAAGTCACCATTTCAAGACCGTGGGAGGAAAATAGTTTTTCCACAGCAGCAGCTTCCATTCTCAAACCAACACAGAATGCCATGCCGATTTTTTTGTAACCCATCCTGGAAATGAATTCGAGAATCTCTTCAATTCTCGGTTTAACTGGTCTCAATCTGCTATATCCGAGTTCTCGATTGGTATATCCTTCACTTTCCTGGATGGATGCCTGGCGCGCAAATTCAGCATTTTCCGGTTTTGCATATTCGGCGAGAGCTTCTTTGGCCAACTCTTTTTTGAGGATGGTAGGGCAGTTATCTGGATATTTTCCGCCTTCTGTTCTACATACTCTGTCTGCGATTTTAAAAGGGCAACGGGCACAATTAGGTGATTTTTGTTCCAATTTCATAATTAAGTTCCTCTGAAAGATTACTGATCTAAAGTCCTATTGTCGACAATCATAACACTGAAGAATAGAGAAAAAAAGAGAATTATGTAATAAATAGAAGAAATTCTGTTTCTGATCCCGCAGATATGTTATCTTGATAGAAAATTATCACCGTAGTTTATATATCAATTATATAAGGCCTGGAAATTTCAGTATTCGTAGAGGTAGAGATCAGTTTTTTTCAGTCTGTAAGAGGTGAATTATGTTAATGCGCGTCTTAAATCGTACAGAAGAGGCTGTCATTTCCATCTTGCTTGTAACGACAACACTGCTTGTATTTTTAGATGTTGTCATGCGGTTTGGATTTAACACCGGTTTTATGTGGTCACAGGAACTTACTCTGCATATGTCCGCCTGGTTTGTTCTATTTGGAACATCCTACGGTTTGAAAGTTGGTTCTCATATCGGTATGGATTCCTTCATCAAACTTTTTCCCAGAAATGGAAGACGCCTTTTGACAGGAATTGCAGCAATCCTTGCCATCGTGTATTGCTGGCTAATCCTCTACGGCAGCTGGATCTATCTGAAAAAAATGAAGATGATAGGTATTGATCTGGAAGACCTGCCTATTCCGACATGGCTTGCCCATGGAATGCTGCTTGTCGGGTATACTTTCCTCACTATCCGTCTAGGTATAATCCTCTGGGCAGTTATCACTGACCAGGCGGATGGTTTTAAACATGCCGATGAGGCTAAAGAGAGCCTGGAACTAGCTGAAGATATTACTAAAGAGGAGACAATCTAATGACCACAGCTGCACTTTTTATACTTCTCTTTGGCTGTATGATGCTTGGTATGCCCATTGCACTCGCCTTAGGGCTCTCCAGCATTACAACCATACTTCTTTTTTCAGGTGACTCCCTGGCGTCTATTGCATTAAAGCTTTTTGAAGCCTTATCGGAGCACTACACTCTGCTGGCGATTCCGTTCTTTATTCTTTCTTCCACTTTTCTATCAACAGGGGGTGTAGCCAGACGTATTATTCGATTTGCCCTTTCTCTGGTTGGACATATCAGAGGAGGCATAGCGATGGCCTCTGTTATAGCCTGTATGATTTTTGCAGCCGTCTCAGGGTCATCTCCCGCTACGGTTGCTGCTATCGGCTCCATCGTAATCGTCGGTATGGTCAAAGCTGGATACCCTGAAAACATAGCTGCCGGTATAATTGCAAATGCCGGTACTCTCGGAATTCTTATTCCCCCTTCTATCGTCATGCTGGTTTACGCAGCCGCTACAGAAGTATCTGCGGCGCGTATGTTTATGGCCGGTTTCCTTCCGGGACTCATGATGGGATTGATGTTGATGATAGTTATTTATTTTGTTGCCCGGATTAAAAAAATTCCGAGTTTACCCTGGGGGGGGATTCGGTGAGGTTGTTGCTTCAGGGGCCAGTGCTATTGGTGGATTGATGCTGATAATCATTGTCCTCGGTTCTATTTATGGTGGAGTCGCAAGTCCTACAGAAGCCGCTGCAGTATCGGCCGTATATGCCTTTCTTGTTGCGGTTTGGGGCTATAGAGATATTGGCCCGATGAAAGATGAACCCTGGCAAAAAAAAGGTGAGTCATCCGGGAGTATGGTGGTTAGAAATATCGTTCAGATGACACTGGCTCTCCCACGCTGTATTGCAGACAAGGAGATAAATAAGGTTGTTCTTGATGCTTCCAAAGTGAGTATCATGCTGCTTTTTATTATTGCAAATGCGATGCTCTTTGCCCATGTACTGACGACGGAACGTATACCGCATCATATAGCCGAAATAATTATTACCTGGGGTCTATCCCCCTGGATGTTTTTGATTGTTGTGAACATTCTTCTGCTTGCCGCAGGAAACTTTATGGAACCATCGGCCATTCTTTTGATTATGGCGCCAATTCTTTTTCCCATTGCTGTTCAGCTTGGTATTGATCCGATTCATCTGGGAATTATAATGGTTGTAAATATGGAAATTGGCATGCTTACGCCACCTGTGGGATTGAATCTTTTTGTTATATCCGGAGTAACCGGCCACAGTATCGGCTGGGCTATTAAATCTTCTTTGCCATGGCTTGGCGTCCTCCTGGTATTTTTAGTAATTATAACTTATGTTCCTCAGGTATCCCTCTTCTTGCCAGAACTTATAGATAAGATACAGGGCTATTGAAAACAGGAAAAAAGTTGAGCTGAAAACAAGAGGCCAGGGTTTCAACCGTGCAGTTCGGTGAAGATCCTGGCTTTTTTTTTAAAAACAATATGACCACGTAGTTGATTAATATACTTTAACAATCAAATTTTGGTGGAGGAGGTTATATGAAATATAATCAACAAATAAACACAATTTTATATGCCACTAATCTCGGGAAAGAAACTCGGCAGGTTTTCAGGTATGCAATTGACATGGCCAACTACTATAAGGCAGAAATCGTAATGCTGCACGTTGTTGAGCCTATAAGCAATACTGCCAGGACCATGATAGACACTTATTTATCAGAAGGTCTTTCCGAAGAATTGGAAAAAACCAATATGAAAGAATTGCTTACAATAATGAAGATACGGTTAAAAAAATTTTTCGCGGAAGAGTGCGACAATGATTTGAAGGATTCAATATCAGTAAAAGAAGTGCTGGTTGTTTCAGGTAGACCAAGTGAAGAGATTTTACGTATAGCTGAAGAAGGTAATGTGGATATGATAGTAATGGGCAGGTCATCGAAAAAAGTGAGAGGGATCGGCATTATGGGATCCAATGCCCGCAGGGTCACCAGGTACTCTACAGTTCCTGTACTTGTGATCCCTACTCGGTAAATTCCTTATGACTAAGCGCATAATTTTTTAGGTTTTCATAAAAAATCTTCCTTCGGAGTCTCGCAGGCTTGCATATGCTTTTTTCAGGCGCCACATTAACAATAAGGTCATAATTTCTGATGCACAGGTCATTCGATATTTTTCTTGCTTCTCCCAGAGGTTTTTGCGCAGGTGTTGAAA
>DAOVUU010000256.1 GCA_030632405.1 Desulfobulbaceae bacterium
CCCTGCACAAATCTCTGCAGACAATTAAACAGTTATATCAACCGTGTCTTTGAGCTCGAAGCTGAGGACGGCAGAGGACTGGTTGTTAAATTTTATCGTCCGGGCCGCTGGTCAAAGAGTGCTTTAGAGGACGAGCATGAATTCCTCCTTGAACTTGACCGCCGCGAAATTCCGGTGATTCCGCCAATGGTACTCAGTGATGGCGGGACCCTTGGCAGCCATGACACCCTCTATTTCAGTGTTTTTCCCCGCTGCGGAGGACGCAGCTTTGATGAGTTCAGTGAAGACCAGTGGCTGGAAATTGGCCGCTTACTGGGCCGCTGCCATGCTGTCGGAGCTGTCCACGCCTCCCGCGACCGCATCCATATGCTGCCGGGTCACTCCACAACTGAGCAGATCCGTTTTATCCTGGAAAGCGGTGTTATTGCCCATAAGCCGATGGCCTCCCGGTTTTCCTCTCTGTGCACAGAACTCATCGAGGAAATCACCCCACTGTTCCAGGGGACACAGATAAGCAGGATTCACGGGGACTGTCATTTCTCCAACATTATCTATCGCCCCGGAGAATCGTTTTATGTCATTGATTTTGATGATATGGCCATGGGACCACCAGTCCAGGATCTCTGGATGCTCCTTCCCGGAACTCCGCGCGAATCACTCCTGGAAATTGATTGTTTTCTGGAGGGCTACGAAACCTTCCAGTCTTTCGACAGAAGGAGTTTTCGCCTTATTGAGCCCCTGCGTGCCATGCGTTTTCTCCACTACATCGCCTGGCTGACCCATCAATATATTGCTGACGGTGCTGCTCCCATTGTCCCCCACTTTGGATCAACGGAATACTGGGAGACCGAATTTACCGATCTGGCTGACCAGCTTGAGCGGATCAGAAAAAACGATGGGGAACTTGGCAATATGATGTAACCTGCTAACTATTCAGCAAGATAACCGGGTATCCCGGCATTTGTTTTACAAGTAACATGGATCCCCGATAACAACGTTCGGGGATGACGTTCCGTCATTCCCGCATGTTTTTAGCGGGAATCCAGAGAGTTTGTTACGTAGAAAATTTTAACTCCCTGGGAGAAATGCGATGCAAGCACTGAAAAACAAAAAGAAAATCATTCCCAACATACTCAGATATCTGTCGCTCATCTGCCTGATAGCCCTTTCCGCCTGTGCCCAGCTTGGAGGTGGTGTGGATCCGGAACGGTTTCAGATTAACTCCGATGGAACAGTGCTCGATAAAGAAACAGATCTCATGTGGGCTGCTGAGGATAACAGCCAAAGCCTGACCTGGGCGGAGGCCGGAGAATATTGTACTTCCTATAGCGGCGCAGGACACCAGGACTGGCGTGTACCTGCGGTCAGCGAGTTGGCAGCACTCCTTGAAGCCGGTATTCGTCAGAATGAAAAGATTATCCGCATCAGTGGTGATCGGATATGGGCGTCTGAAACAGATGACAGCACCGGTGCCTTCTGCAGTTTTCATGGGGCTGGTTGCGGCTGGCTTGAAAAAGTGGTTTCTATTTCCCTCCATGCCCTCCCGGTACGTGACACCAAAGCTGCTGCAACCTCATCGGCCTCTGCTGCAGAGACCAATGACAAACCGCAATCAATCGAACAGCGGCTCCAGGTCCTTGATCTGCTCCATAAACAGCAGCTTATCACCGGGGACGAATACGATCGTAAAAAAGCGGCTATTCTCAATGAGCTCTAGCTCACGCCCTCCCCTGGCCTGTACTGTCCTGACAGCACGTCCGGCTGATGTAGACAGGGCCTTTTACGACCTGAACCGCGATATGGATCCGAACTTTGTTCATGTATTCCTCGATAAACTGCAACGCTACGCTGCAAAACCCGATCGAGCCCTTTTTCTCGCCGAATATCAAGGCCGGATCATCGCCTTTGCCACCATCATTGACCAGGCACCAGCCCCAGACGAGTCAAGTGAGTCAACAATCAGGCTTCTTGAGACCTGTGCCTGCGGCACCGGCCTAATGGTACTTCCGGAATTCCGGCGCAGAGGCGTTGCCGCAACCCTTGTCCAGCAGTGGGAAAACTGGGCCCTTGAGAATGGACTGCAAGGCATCTGGGTCGTCACCCGCCAGATGGCCGACTGGTATCATCGTTGTTTTTCCTATTACATACATGGAGTGACCATACGTCGTGGAGTAAAAAAAAACAGTACTGGTCAAAAAATTACCCTGTGAGACGCCCTAAAACTATAAACAGCTATAGCTATACTATATGTAGTGTCAGAAGAGATACTCACACCAGAAAACGATATAATATCAACAATTCTCCAGAAAATAGTATATTTAGTTGACACAAAAGGACAAATACGATAGTACAATAAATTGAAGTAAAAATTTTTGTACACATTGTTACAAATATATTTAACAATGTGCAGTTAACAGTCCATGTTGTTTAAACTTTTTTTAAAAAAAAAGCATGTTGGACACTGATTTTGACTTTTCAGGAGGGTCGAAATCATAACAATTAATAGAGGATGGAGGAAACAAGATGGTGAAAAAATTTTCCATGTTGGCTCTTGCTGGTCTTATTGCACTGCCTGCAGTAGCTTGTGCAAGTGGTGGAGCCAGTGCCAACGATCTGGAGCGTAAAATCGAAGATTTGAGCATGCAGCTGGAACAGCTGAAAGCTCAGATGGCAGAAGGTGCAGGTGGTGTAAGTCAGAGTGCTTTTAATGACCTCTCTGAGACCGTTGGCGACCTTGAAGATCGCTCCGAGAGCTGGGACCTTGCTGCCCGTGTCAAATGGTATGGTGATTTCCGTGCCCGTTATGATTACTACAACGCCAAGGGCGTTTCCGGTACCACATACAAAAACAGCTCTAACTGGACTAATCGTTTTCGCCTGAACATGCGTGTCAAGGCCACTGAGAATGTTGAGTTTAAGGCTCGTCTTGCCATGTATAAGGCTTGGGGTATGCAAACCCCTGCCACAAACGACGTCAGCCCCTTTGTTGGTGGCCAGTACCCCTTGTTTGATGGCAACACCACCCGTTCACCAAGCGATAGCGCCCTGTATGTAGATCGTGCCTTCGTAAACTGGAACAATATTGGTGGAGCACCTATCTGGTTCTCCATTGGTCGTCGTCCCACCACTGATGGTCCCCCTGCCGAACTTCGCATGGGTGTCGATCAACGTCTGGCAACTCCGTCACTCTACATGGATTGGCCATTTGATGGTATTTCCATGGGTTATGCCTATCGTTGGGGCTCCGAGGCCATGGGAACCGGTCGTATCCGTTTCTGCTATGGACGTGGATTCGAGAATGGACTGCAGTCTGAGGACACTCCGAGCATGAATGATACCGACTTTGCCGGTCTCAGCTGGGATGTCATGAAGAAGGGCGATCGCTTCGTCTATCTTCAGTCGTTTGTGGCATTCGATGTCTTTAACTATCCCGCCTTCTCCAGTGATCTGATAAACGCCTTTGCTGCGGATTCATTTGGCCCTCAGATGAACGTTGGTGATATTCTCCATAGTTCAGCTGTTTATGAGGATAAGTTTGGACCCGTGAATCTCTTTGGTGTAGCCGGTTGGTCCTACGCAGATCCCAATGAAAATGGTATGTTCAACGATAATGTCGGAATGGGTATTGCCGGACAAATGGCAGCTCAGGGCCTGTCACCAGCCATGATCCAGGGCGCATTGGCTCAGATGGGTATGGGAGATGCGGAAACCACAGTGCACACCGATACAGAAAACGGCTATTCCGTTTATCTCGGTGCCCGCTATGACATCGACTCCGTTGGTCTGAAACTTGGCGCAGAGTGGAACTACGGTTCCGAGTACTGGATTTCCATGTCTCCCGGTCATGATGATTTTTACGCATCTAAACTGGCTACCCGTGGTCATGTCTTTGAAGTATACGGACTGTATGATCTGCCCACAGGTGAGGCCATCTCCAAATATGCCAAGACCTTTATCCGTTTTGGATATCAGCGTTACGAGTATGACTACTCCGGCTCCATGGACTGGAACATGAGACCATATGATCTGGACAATGCTGCTTACACGAGCGCGTTAAATCAGTTTGGTATGGATCCCATTGACAGTGCAGATCAGGTTTACCTGACCTTTTAGGCATTCTTTTAGTAGATTCGCTTCAAAATCTGTAGTCTCTTTTGGGGAAGGTTCCGTATGGAATCTTCCCCATTTTTATTTCGCTGATGGTGATCCTCTGCTAAACAACAGAAGCGGTATCAAAAAGGCACCTCTAATAATACAGAGTGACAGGTATGATGGCGTCAGCCAGCCTCCCTTTCATTCGCTCAACCTCAGTTATGGTGTTGGCGATAATACTCGTTCTGTCACCCTAAACCGCAAACGCTTCAAAGCCCGGCTGGCTGTACAGCACCTTCTTTCGGCAAAACAGGTCCACAGTGATGCCATCTTCATTGCAAAAGAACATCTCCGGGCAGACCTTGAAGTGGAAGGCTACGATGCATTACTAACCGACAGGGTAGGTCTCGGACTCATGATACAGCAGGCTGACTGTCAGGCGGTGACCCTTTTTGATCCCACCCACCCTGCAATTGCTGCCATCCATTGCGGCTGGAAAGGCAGTGTTCTTGACATTATTGGTAAAACCGTGCAGGCCATGACAGCCCATTACGGCTCCCCGCCGGCCACTCTGCAGGCAACCATCAGTCCCTCCCTTGGCCCCTGCTGTGCCGAATTTATTCATCACG
>DAOVUU010000087.1 GCA_030632405.1 Desulfobulbaceae bacterium
AAGCTCTTGCAGAAACTGGAAGAAGGTGGATTTGGTGCTGAACCTGTTGTCGTGATAAAGCGGACGATCACCAGTTCGGGGCGATCCAGGCTCTATGTGAACGGATCAATCGCTACCGCGAGAACCGTTTCCGACCTGGCTACAGATATGTTGAGCGTTGCCGGCCAGCATGATCACCAGCAGTTACTGCAGCCTGCACTTCATCTGGATTTCCTCGACACACTGGGGGAACATTGGGATGAAAGGGTTGTTCTGGGTGGTCTGTATGACCGGTGGCAGGAGAAAAAAGAGCAGCTTTTGCGGCTGAGAGCGGAGGAGCAGGAAAAAGAGCAAAAACGTGATTTTCTAAAATTTCAGGTCAACGAAATAAGAGAGGCAGACCTGGAGATCGGTGAGGATGATTCACTTGCTGCAGAGAAAAAAAGGTTAAAAAGTGGAGATATTCTCATAAAGGTGAGTCGGGAAAGTTACAGGTTATTGTCCGTAGAGCTTATGGATGGACTGGTACGCATGCGCCAGAATATGGACCAGCTTGCCGACCTTGATCCGACAGCGGAGAAACTGGCTGAAAATTTGAGAAATTATTCCTATCTTGCCGAGGATTATGTTCAAGACTTGCGGGATTATAAAGATTCCCTGGAGATGGATCCTTTTCGTCTGGAAATAGTGAATGAGCGCCTTGACCTGCTTCAGCAGTTGAAGAGGAAATATGGTCAAACCCTTGATGAGATACTGGAGTTCGCCGCAAAAGGAGAGTTGGAACTTGAGAGCCTCGACAACCTGGATAAGCGTATCAGTGCTTTACAGGATGAAGTGGAAGTTCTTGAACAGGAGGTTTGCAGATCCGCCGACCATCTCTCTCTAAAGAGAAACCAGACAGCACTGCAAATGGAAGAGGCGATGGGGCAGGAACTTAACTCGCTTGCCTTTAATCAGGCCAGGTTTTATGTGAAATGGAGAGAGGTTGAGAGGGTTTCAGGAACATTGCGGGTCACGGGCTGGGATCGTGGTGAATTCTTTTTCTGTGGCAACCCCGGTGAGCCTCCCAAACCTCTGGCCAAGGTTGCTTCAGGTGGAGAGTTGTCGCGATTGATGCTGGCATTAAAATGCCTTCTCGCACGAAAAGATATGGTTGAAACAGTGATTTTTGATGAAGTCGATGCCGGTATTGGGGGGGAAGCCGCCGAGGCTGTAGCCAGGAAAATCAAAGAACTGGCCACCCATCACCAGGTATTCTGTATAACTCATCTTCCCCAGATAGCCGCTCGGGGAACTCTCCACTTTCAGGTGTCAAAGGAAGTGGGTGGAGGGCGAACCCAGTCGGCTGTTGTCAGGCTTTCTCATACTTCACGGGTAAAGGAACTGGTGAGGATGCTGGCCGGTGATTCTGCCACAGAACAGGCAGAGGCCTGGGCAGAGGAGCTGCTTATTGCGGGCGGTGCAGTTTCATGAAAAAAAATATAAAGGCTCTTTCTCTTTTTTCCGGTGGACTGGATTCGATACTGGCAACCCGTCTTGTTATGTCCCAGGGGATTGAAGTCCTGGCGATTCAATTTGTTACCCCTTTTTTCAACTATCATATTTTAGATGATCTTGAAGGTTACAGGGAGCAGGTCCTCAGTAAATATGGTGTCAATGTGAAGGTTGTTGATATCAGCGTAGATTACCTTGAGCTGCTGCGAAATCCGGTTCATGGATTTGGTAAGAATTTTAATCCATGCATTGATTGTAAAATTTACATGCTCTCAAGAGCAAAAGAGATGATGGCTGCACTGGGGGCAAAATTTCTTATAACAGGGGAAGTTCTTGGTCAGAGGCCAATGTCACAACGCCGGGATACACTTAATGTCATCGAACGTGATTCGGGAAGCAGGTCTATTCTTTTACGTCCGTTAAGTGCAAAGCTGATGGTGGAGACGGAGGCGGAAAGAGAAGGCTGGGTCAACAGAGATCAATTGCTCGATTTTAGCGGGCGCGGACGTTCCAACCAGATTGCATTGGCAAAACAATACGGTATTACCGATTTTCCTGCGCCGGCGGGTGGCTGTATCCTGGCAGACCCCATTCTCAGCCGCAGGGTGAGCCAGCTTTATTCAGAAAATTCTATCCTGCAACCGGCAGAGATCACAACAGCTGATGTTCGTCTGTTGTTCATTGGCCGGCAGTTTGTTTTTCCAGGGGGGGGCTGGTTGATTCTGGGGCGCGATGAACGTGACAATAACAGACTGGAAGCACTTGCTGAGGCTGATGATGCAATCCTCTGGATGGAAGAGCGTCCGGGGCCGGCAGCGCTTTTAAGAAGGGCTGGAAAATGGTACACGGATGCGGCTGAAATGGAAGGGGATCTGTAGCTTGCCGCATCTCTCGTTGTTCGTTATGGAAAAAAAATTGATGGAATTCGTCCGCCCGGGGAGGTGACCTGTACTTTTGAGAATAACTCCAGAATTATTATTGCAGATCCTCTGCAGGACATTATTTTCAGAGACTGGATGCTATGATGGCGTCGTAAAAAGGTCATTCAGCGATCGAAAATGTGTTGAACACTGTTGAGATACTGGCCGGTTGAATTGCTCTTTTTTAATTTTTTAAAACTCTTTTCTTTTCCAGGAAAAGAAGAAATAAGATATATCCAGAGCTGTTTCATGCGACCAAGAAGGTGTCCCGGACCAGATAATCTCTTTTTATACTGCTCATAAAGATCTTCATGGAAGTTGTAAAGTCTTTCCATTCGCTTCGCACCTGATTCCCCGGGGGATCCTTTTATCTCCTCAGCAAGAAAAGGATTCATGAGAAGCACTCTTCCGAGCATCCAGCGATCAATTTCTGGGAATCTCGCGGCAAGAGACTCAAAGGTATTTCTGTCAAAAATGTCTCCATTGTACACCAGGGTATGGTCACTGATCTCCTGGCAGGCGGCAAAACCTTCCGGGTCAGTTTTCCCCCGGTAGAGCTGTGTGCCGAGCCGGGTATGAATTATAATCTCCTTTAGAGGAAAATCGTTCAAGAGTGGTAGAAGTTGCAGTAGTTCGTTTTTTTCTGCATAGCCCAGCCTGGTCTTTATGGAGAGCTGTATTTTGAGTTGAGGTATGACCTTTTCCAAAAGAGATATGATTTCCTCCGGATAGGGCAACAGTCCCGAGCCTCGCTTTTTCTTTGCTACCATAGGGGCAGGACAGCCTAGATTCCAGTTAATATGGGTAAAACCTAGATCTGTAAGGCGTGCTGCCAGAACCAGAAAGTCTTTTGGAGATGTGTGGAGCAGTTGCGGAATTAAAGGTTTTGGCGTGTTGTTTTGAGGCAGGACGTCAGAGAGCATTCTGTCACTAAAAAGGGTTTTTGTCTGGGGGGTGATGAACGGTGCGATTGCCGCGTCAATCCCACCAAAATGATGATAAAAAACGTTGCGAAACAGAGCATCTGTGACACCTCTTATCGGTGCTAGATAGAGATAATGTTTTGTTGAACTGCTGTGTAAGATTGTTTTTTGGCCCAATATTTTTCCTGTAGATATCATGTTTGATGGTTTCGTAAAAAGGTCATTCGAACCCTTGGATCGCTAAGTTAAAAAGTTTGATATACAGCGTAGTGTTTTTCTTTTATCTGATATGGTATTGTTAGCTCTTTTGAAGTTTTGATGCACCGACGTTAATGGAAAATGGATAATGTGTAAAGCAATGCTTGAAACAGATAAAGCACGTGTGCAGTTTTCAGAGTGTTATCCAGAGGAACTCATCCAGGCCCTGCTGGCTGTTGCAGCAGGGGAAAAGAAGCAACTTTATGTGGTTGGAGGGACTGTTCGGGACCTTCTGCTTGAAAGGCAATCCAATGATCTTGATATCAGCGTTTCAGGGGGAGCTGGTGAGTTTGTCCATCATCTTATTGCCTGCCTGAAATCTGGTGCTCTGGTGGATCTTTCCGGATCTGGAGAAGAGGCAGCCCGGCTGGTATGGCGGAATATGCAGTTAGATGTCGCCGGTTTTCGAAAAGGGGTTCAGACGATCGAAGAAGACCTGCAGTTGCGGGATTTTACAATTAATGGAATGGGGATACGGTTTGAGCAGTTGGCAGCATCGGATGGGCCATTAGAAATTATCGATCCTACTGGAGGTTTTGCTGATCTGTCTTCCGGGCGTTTGCGTCACTGCCCTGCAGCCTTTACCGATGATCCAGTGAGAATGCTGCGGGGGTATCGGTTGCAGGCAACACTGGGTTTTGTTTTTGAGAAAGAGACTGAAAAAGAGATAGGTAAACATGTTTCTTTAATTAATACGGTCGCAGCAGAGCGGAACTCATATGAACTTGATTTGATTTTTGATTCACCCCGTACCACCACCACCCTCTGGGCTATGTATGAGACCGGCCTTCTCCAGCAGCTTCTTCCCGATCTATTTAAGGGAAAGGGAGTGGGGCAGCCAAAATTTCATCATCTTGATGTTTTCGAGCATAATATGCTTGCCCTTCAAATGATGGAGGAAATAATAGCGGATCCCGGGAAATATTTTCCGGGGATGGAGAGCAGGATCAGATCGTACTTCGACGACGGGACAGTTGTTCGGGGATTGAAATGGGCTGCACTGTGCCACGACATAGGTAAGCCTGAAACCAGAGGGATGAGTGAGAAGAATGAAGGGCAGGTGACTTTCTATGGTCATGATGAGGTCGGTCGAGAAATATTTTCCCGATTTGCAGAACGTATGCGCTGGAGTAATACAGATAAAGAAAACGTTGCTGCACTTATCTCCATGCATATGCATCCTTTTCATCTCTGTAATATTGCACGATCAGGAGAGCTTACAAAACGAGCCGCTTTAAAATTGTGCAAGAGGGCGGGAGACAGGCTGCTGGGACTTTTTCTTCTTGCCATGTCAGACAGTCTGGCAGGACAGGGGGAGAAAAAACCGGAACATATGGAGGATGAAATTGTTGCACTTCTGGATAACATCCTGAATATTTATGAAGAAAACATTAAGCCTGTTCTGACTGGACCGCGTCTTCTGTCCGGCAGAGATCTTATTGCCGATTTTGGGCTGGAGCCATCGCCTCTGTTTTCAGAAATTTTCGAAAAGGTGGAGTTGGCCAGAGTGGAAGGTGAAGTGACAGATCGAGCGCAGGTGATGGCCTGGGTGAGTGATTTTCTTATAAAGAGAAAGACCGACAAGAAAACAGATGATGTTGAGCAGTCTTCACCAATTCGCCTTGTCAAAGAAAAATAAATGGACTAAAACGTGCGTAAAGTAAACGATTTTTACTCAAAAAAAGCGAAGAAAGAAAATTTTCCTGCCCGGTCTGTTTATAAGCTGGAGGAGGCTCAGAAAAAGTATAAAATCATACGTCGAGGAGACAGTGTGCTCGACCTCGGGTGTTATCCGGGAAGCTGGTCCCTTTTTGCGTCCGAAATTGTGGGGCCTAAAGGAGTTGTCGTCGGAGTGGATCTTAAACAGGCTGATTGCAGTTCAAGGCCTGAAAGTGGGCCCATACACTGGATTTGCCAGGATATAACGAAACCGGAGCTGGTTACCCAGGTGCGTAAAATCCGCCCGGCCTTTCGTGTTCTGGTTTCGGACCTTGCTCCCGGAACATCGGGTAACAGATGGGTTGATGCCCAGAGATCCCTTGAACTTGTAAATACAACACTTTCTCTGGCTGAAATACTTTTACTTAACGGAGGACACTATATGTGTAAGGTCTTTCAGGGAGAAGACTTCCCCGCCTTTGTCAAAAAAATAAAAGGGCGGTTCTCCATGGTTAAGGTGATAAAACCCAAGAGTTCGAGGGTTGAGAGTAGAGAGGTTTTTGTTCTGGGAATGAAGTATAAAAAAGTGGCTGCCGGTCTGAGGGAGTAATCTTTTTACGACGCCATCACAACTATATAATAGGTAAAGAATATGTCAGGACATTCTAAGTGGTCAACAATTAAGAGAAAGAAGGGTGCAAATGATGCTAAGAGGGGGAAAATATTCACCCGTCTGATTAAAGAGATCACGGTGGCGGCCAGGTCCGGTGGTGGTGATCCAGAAGGCAATCCGAGGCTCCGTTCGGCTATAATCACAGCTAAAGCTGAGAATATGCCAAAGGATAATATTGCCAGAGCAATTAAAAAGGGTACCGGTGAGATTGCCGGCGAAGTGTACGATGAGATTTTGTACGAGGGGTACGGGCCTGGAGGTGTAGCGGTTCTGGTCGAGTGTATGACCGATAACCGCAATCGAACCGTTGCCGATGTACGTCATTATTTTACGAAAAGTAATGGTAATTTAGGAGAATCCGGCTGCGTTGCCTGGATGTTTGAGAAAAAAGGGCTGATTCTGGTCGATAAGGAAACGGTTTCGGAAGAAGAATTAATGGATCAGGCCCTGGAGGCAGGCGCGGAGGATATAGTTGAAGAAGACAGTGAGTTTCAGATTTTTTCTGCACCTGAGGAATTAGATGATGTTCGTGATGCCCTGGGAGAGGCTGGTGTAACTTTTCTCGATGCTTCTATATCAATGGTCCCGAAGAATACGGTCGATGTGACGGATGAAAAAGTCGCCCGTGCCTTGATGAAACTTCTTGAGAATCTGGAAGATCATGATGATGTGCAGAATGTGCATGCCAACTTTGACATCGATGATGAGCTGATGGAGCAGCTTTCCTGACGTCTCAGTTCATGAGAAATGCGGGCTAATGGAAAGAATTTTGGGAATTGATCCGGGGAGCAGGGTGACCGGTTATGGGATTATCGATACTGACCAGGGGCAATTGCAGTATGTTGCCTGCGGGGTGGTGAAGACGAACCCTCAGTTCCCCTTCGCCCATCGGTTGAATGAAATTTTTGAAGGGATCAATGAGGTTGTCCAGGTTCATAGTCCGGTAATTGCAGCTGTTGAGGATGTTTTTATGGCATCCAATCCGAGATCCGCTCTCAAGCTGGGTCATGCCCGCGGGGCGGCGGTGGTGGCTGCCATGCAGAATGGTCTTGCTGTATATGACTATAGCCCTCGAGCAGTCAAGCAGGCTGTTGCCGGCTATGGACAAGCTGAAAAATCGCAGGTACAGCATATGATCAAAGTTCTGCTGGGTCTTTCGGGGGTACCCAGTTCCGATGCCGCCGATGCCCTGGCTGTGGCTATATGTCATGCAAACCAATTCCATATATAAAATAGAATGATCGCTACACTGACAGGAAAGGTTTTTTCCAAAAACGTTGACAGGGCTGTAATTGATGTCTCAGGGGTGGGCTATGAGGTGTTCCTTTCAACGGATGGGGTCGCTAAACTGGCAGACAAGGGAGAGGATGTTCTCTTATATATCCATACCAACGTCCGCGAAGATGCTATCACCCTCTTCGGCTTTTTGCAGGAAGAAGAAAAAGAACTCTTTCTCATTTTGAAAACTGTTTCCGGAATCGGTCCTAAGCTGGCTCTTGCTATGCTCTCGGGGCTGAGAGTGGCCGATTTGTGTCAGGCCATTACCAATGGAGATATAAAAACACTGACAACTCTTCAGGGAGTAGGGAAAAAGACAGCTGAGCGTGTCTGTGTGGACCTGAAAGAGAAGGTTGGGCATCTTTTGTTTGATTCAGCGCCGGTATCTGGACTCCTGCAGTCAGTTGTTCCGGTCGCCGGATCCAATGTAGCTGATGCTCTGTCAGCCTTGATCAACCTTGGCTATTCCGACCCGGTTGCAAGAGAGTCACTGGCAGCAGTAAAAAAACATGTGGGGCAGGAACTCTTTGTTAAATTGAGTGTTGAAGATCTCATCCGTGAGTCGTTGAGGGCGCTTGTATGAATATCGAAGAAGACATTACAGCAGAAAGCCGGCTCGTGAGCCCGAAACCAGCGAGTCGTGAACCTGTGCAAGAGAACAGTCTCAGGCCGCGAAAGCTCGATGAATATATAGGTCAGGAACATGTGAGAAAAAGTTTGGGGATTTTTATCCAGGCGGCAATCGGCCGGGGAGAACCTCTGGATCATGTGCTTTTTCACGGTTTTCCCGGCCTCGGGAAAACGACTCTTTCCTATATCATAGCAAACGAGATGAACGCCGGTATTAAAGTAACCTCCGGTCCAGTCATTGAGAAACAGGGCGATCTCGCCGCCATTCTCACCAGCCTGCAGGAGGGTGATGTCCTTTTTATTGACGAAATTCATCGTCTCAATCATGCTATAGAAGAGGTCCTTTACCCGGCAATGGAGGATTATCAGCTAGATCTTATTATAGGTCAGGGACCAGGCGCCCGATCTGTGAAAATGGATCTGCCTAAATTTACTCTGGTTGGGGCAACTACCAGGACCGGCTTACTTACTCC
>DAOVUU010000259.1 GCA_030632405.1 Desulfobulbaceae bacterium
CCTTTTATTTATCTCCTTCTCACCCGATAAGAGAAAAACAGGCAATGTATATGTATGATGGCGTCGTAAAAAGTCCGATCTCCTTCGTTGTAGGTTTTTTGCAGACACTCGACATACCACATGTATGGTCGAGTACCTGTGAAAAACACTACGCCTCGAAGTCTACGCTTATCTGTATATCAAACTTCTCGAAGTCTGCGCTTATCGGACTTAGCCATCTAAGGCTTCGGAGTACCTTTTTATGAGTTTATCATGTGTAAGAAGTACTTATTTTGGTCAGTCAAAGTTTTTTTGTCTATACTTTGAGCAGTCAGCTGTCAGCAACCGTTATATATGGTTAGTAATTATTAATACGAGATAAGTGTGGACACCTCCAATTTGAATAATCACACCGAGATTTCTCAGGACAATATAGCCAAACCATCTGTTTCCCCAATTAGACAGGGAAAGCTTCGATCCGCTGCCAATTATATCTATATTGAGAGACGTACAGAGGATCATGCGGTATTCCGCGTCGACGACTCTTCCTTCACTCCTACCCTGCCAAGGGCTACTCACTGGTCAATTGCCTGGTCAGATCTTATGATGACCATGTTTATTCTTTTTCTTACCATGTTCGTGTACCAGGCAGCAAACGAAGAATTCCTCGGAGAAAAACAACCTGAGATACTTGGGGGGGACACCACAGAGGCATTGGAATCGATGGATGCAAGTGATGCTGCATTTCCCTTTGCCCCCATCCATCCAGGACTTCCCCTTATAACAGCCGGAACCATAAAAAAGGTGGAACGGGTACACGATGTCATGTCATTAAAATCTGATCCGGTTAAAGAAGGTCGAGTAGAGCCAACAACAGAAATACAGATGGAGGCAGATTCTGAGACAGCAGATTCAGAACGCATTTCCCGGGAACCAATTGCTCTTATACTGCCTCAAAATAATAGAGCTCTTCCCGCCCCGAAAGATTCAACTCCGCTTCAATCCCCCGAAGAAATCCTTGAACCCCTCCCCCTTGACTCAACTGAGCCAGAGTTATCACAATACACTGACTTTCAAGAGATATTTGTGCTGAGTAAAAATGCACTGGATGACAATAATCTCAACAAGTTTGCAGCCATCGACATTATACCGGATAAGACAGTGCGTATTATACTTACAAGTGATCTACTCTTTGCACTGGGAAAAAGTGAATTGTCCAGCAAAGCGAAAAATTCTCTTAGAAAAATTGCCCAGGTAATTCGATTAACCCCTTATATGATTAATGTTGTCGGTCATACTGATAATATACCCATGCAGTCCTATAAATTTAAGAGCAACTGGGAACTCTCTGTAGCACGTGCCACTGCAGTTACAAGATTCTTCATTAATGAAATTAGAATGGATCCGATTCAATTTGTTGTGAGTGGATACGCTTCATACAGACCGATAAAACCGAATACCACTGCAGAAAATCGGGCAAAAAATCGTAGAGTTGAAATTATTATAAGCAAAAGACTGCCAAGTCCAATCTCACCCACAACAAACAACCTCTAATAGTAACAAAACAGATATATGAAAAATAAAAACCTGTTGGGTCTCTTTCTAAGCAGCTGTCTGTTCGCTCTCGGCTTTTTCATTCACGGCAATATAGCCCTCTACTTTAACATATCGGGACTTCTTATTGTCTGCGGTGGAACATTTACAGCTGCCCTTATCAGTTTTAAAACCGAGCAACTCCTTATAGTATGCAAGGTATTAAGCTCGGCATACAAAACACCTATCAAGAGGGAGAGTGAAATAGTAAATATTCTTATCGACTTATCCATTCGCTCCCGGGCAGAGGGGATTCTTTCTCTGCAAAGACAGGAAAATGAGACCGCCATACTCTTTCTCCGAAGAGCCCTTGGTTGTCTCGTTGATGGATATCAGATTGAACAGATCAGGGATATTCTCAATACTGAGATGTATTTTTTCAAATTGCGAAGAGAAGATTCAGAACGAATAGTGCGGGGTATAGCTGATTACTTCCCAGCCTTCGGCATTATTGGTTCAGTCGTAGGTTTGATAACTATGATCGGGGGAATAGGAGATACCTCAGTTATTTTGAAGGCGATCCCGATTGCTCTGACATCTACATTGTACGGGCTGATATTCGCCAACTTTTTTTTCCTGCCATTCGCTTCAGTAATTAAAGAGAGAACTAATCAGGAACTCCTCCTGCAAAAAATTATTCTGGAGGGTGTCATCGCCATCAATTCTGAGATGAATTCAGTCATTCTAAAGACTAAACTCGAATCTTTTCTGACACCTTCAGAACGAAAAGAAAATCTGGTTTCCTATGCCAAGTTAAGGGAACGTTTCAGCATAGAGAAACAGGAAGAAAAGGAAGAGGTAATATAGAGGGGCAATCGCTCTGCTGATTAGACCCCTTTGTCATGTTCATCAGCTTGAGAGTCATCCAGCCGTACGAGTCCCTCTAAAATCAAATGATCAATACGTTCATTTATCAAGATCTCTTCTTTAGACGGGTACTGGTTCGTATAGAAAAAAAACATACCCTGCTTCCAGCTGAGTGTTTCAAAGAAAGCTTCCCGTGCCTGAACCTTCAAGGCTTCCGATAAACTCTCAAAATCGAGAAATCCTTTTCTTACCAGAATATCTCCAAGCCGCTGCCGCCGATCAAGCTGGGCATGAATTTTCAGACACTGCTTGAGCTGCACTTCGGTAATAAAACCGGACTCGACAAGAAGATCCCCGATTCGTTTCTGGTGGATGGAGAGTGCACCGAAAACGAGAGTACCCCTTTGAAAAAAAAAGCTCCCGTTATTATGCTCCGTAACAACACGTAACTCACCTGAAATACCTGATTGATGCAGGAATTGAAAAACATTATTAAGTTCAATCGCAGCAATATCCCCTTGGAGTGATACACCGCTCATATGGCGTGAATCCAGTTTCATTCCCTACCGTTCTCCTTTAAATTCCAAAAGCCATTTCAGAAAACCTTCAGCATTAATTCAAAAAACAAAAAAATGTGCTCAGTAAAAGATCACAGAGAAATCGGCCTCCTATCACCTGTCCAATTTCATATATCAACTATTCTAGCACCCCACAAGGGGATATAAGTAAGAACTACTATACCGTTTACAAAACGACAAGGCAAAGTTCTCAAATATATTTTCTACAACCTCGTTTACCGGCTTGTCCAACTTTCGTCCATAAGGACAGCCTCCTTTTGATTCCATTTCCACTTAGCATACACCTTCTTTTCATCTCTTGACAAGGATTTGATGTGCAAAAAACTAAGGGGCATGCTATTAAAATAAGTGATATTTTTAGTAATCTTTCTCACTTTAAACAATTACGAAATATTACATGCTCTTTTACCCGCGAGAAGAGGTATTGAAAAGGATAGTAATTTTTCCAGAGAGGTTCACATGCCAGGCGGATTATTTTCCATCCCGTTCATCGTCCTTATTGTCTTGTTAAATAGCTGCACGCCAGGAACCCAGAGTCAACTAATTAAAAAAGGGCAACCTCCACTGTCAGCGGAGCAACTATTTGCAATTGTGGCAAATAACAGTCTCCGTCTTGAAGCAATTGATTTTGACGCAATACTCTATTTTCAGAAAAACGGTGCACTCTCGGCCGTCGACCGTCTTAAAAATAAAGATACAGGGAATTGGGATGTCACCACTGAGAACGAACTCTGCCTGAAATTTCGCATATGGTATTATGGGGATTCAAAATGTTACTCTGTTTTTCGTGGACAGGACTCGGATTCGTTTCTATTTTTCACGAAAAATGGTGCAAAATATTACTCTGCTGAATATATAGCTGCTGATCCGCATAACCTGGCAAAGCAGATGCCTGAAACAGACAACAAACACTTCCTCAGAAAAGACCTGGCCCAGAAAGCCCAGACCGATGGCGGGTCGAATTCCTTGGTGCCTTCTTCCCCCCTTCCCGCTCCTGCACCCACTTCTCCAAAAACTGAGAAGTACTCAGATATTGCTACCCTCGCCCGCAACTGCCCGGACTGTAATCTGACCGGTGTAAATTTGACTAAAACCCGGCTGATTGGCGCGAATCTTGCGGGTGCAAACCTTTCAGGAGCCAACCTCAGTGGTGCCAATCTGCGCAGAGCTAATCTTACCGGTGCAAATCTGGCCGGCGCCAAGTGTATCGCAACTAATTTTGCCGGTGCAATCTTAGTTGACAGCAACCTTACAAATGCCGATCTTACCGGCAGCAATCTCATAAAAGCAAAACTCAATGGAGCGACGATTGACGGTGCAATTTTTTCCGGAGCTCACTTAGAAGGCATAGAAGGATATAAATAAATACAATGACTGCAAAATTTACCCATCTTCATGTTCATACACAGTACAGCCTGCTCGACGGTGCCATCCGGATCGAAGACCTCTTAAACAAATGCAAGGAATACGGCATGGACAGTGTAGCTATTACTGACCATGGAGCAATGTTCGGCGCACTGGAATTTTATAAAAAAGCAAAAAAGGCTAATATCAAACCTATTGTCGGATGCGAACTCTATATTGCACCTGGCGACATGCGCGAGAAGAAAAAGATTGACGGCAATATCGCCTTCCACATCATCCTCCTCGCCATGAATCATACCGGCTATCAAAACCTTATGAAAATGGCGAGTATCGCCCAGTTCGAAGGCTTTTATTACAGGCCGAGAATAGATAAGGAAGTTTTAGA